>JBKOZH010000250.1:0-8735 GCA_046725765.1 Candidatus Methylomirabilota bacterium
GCCGCGCCGGGAGGCACCGGCACCACCCAGCACGGCGTGTCCCGATACGTGCCGAGCCAGAACGGTGCGGCATCGAGCGGCAGCGGAGATTCGCCGTGCGGCAGCGTGAAGCCGCCGGCGTCGGGCACGACCAGCAGATTCTGGTCCTGCACGAGGAGCCAGTGGCCGCGCTCGACCGGCGGCTTGCCGCCGCGCTTGGCGGGCGTAAACGCGGCGCCGAGGATGTCGCGGTTGAAGGGCAGATGAACGGTGAGCGGCGTCGTCATTCGTCCGTGTCCGTCCACCACGGATAGAAGGGCGGCATGTCCTTGCTGGGCCGCCCGGTGAAGCGCGGGGGCCGCTTCTCGAGAAACGACGTGATGCCCTCGCGCGCGTCCGCGGAGCGTCCCGTGTACCACATGCCGAGCGAGTCCACGCGATGCGCTGCGCGCGGATGGTCGGCGCCGAGCATGCGCCACAGCATCTGGCGGATGAGCGCGACGGAGACCGCCGACGTGTTGTCGGCGATCTCGCGCGCCAGCGCGCGCGCGGCGGGCAGCAGCTCTGCGGGCGACAGCACGCGGCTGACGAGACCTCCGGCGCGCGCCTCTTCGGCCGAGAACACGCGGCCGGTGTAGGTCCACTCCGCCGCCTGGGCGACGCCGACCAGTCGCGGGAGGAACCACGTGCTGCACGCCTCAGGCACCACGCCGCGCCGCGCGAACACGAAGCCGATCTTGGCGTCGCTGGACGCCAGGCGCACGTCCATCGGCAGCGTGAACGTGATGCCGAAACCGACGGCGGGGCCGTTGATGGCGGCGATGACGGGCTTCTTGCTCTCAAAAATCCGCAGCGTCACGATGCCGCCGCCGTCGCGATGCGCGTCGGGACCATCGCCGGGCCGGTCGAAGGTGGTGGCGCCGCCGCCGAGGTCGGCGCCGGCGCAGAACGCGCGACCCGCCCCGGTGACGATCACCGCGCGCACGCCGTCGTCGGCGTCGGTGCGGTCGAAGGCCTCGACGAGCTCGCGGATGACCGTGCCGTTGACCGCATTGAGCCGGTCGGGACGATTCAGCGTGAGCGTCGCGATGCCGTCGGCGACGTCGTAGAGGACCGTCGAGAACGCCATCAGAACCCGAGCGCGCGGACGTCTTTGCCCGCGGCGGCGACGGCGGCCTCCGGCGCGGCCGGCGCCTTCACGTCGAGCTTGCGCAGCTCGGGCATGACCGCCTTCGCGAACAGGCGCATGTTGCGCTCCGCCTCGTCGTACGGCATGCCCGCATACGAAAAGACGCCGACGTAGTGGCTGTTGCCGGTGCGCCGGTTGATGTCGAGGATCTTCTCGTAGCACTGCTCGGGCGTGCCCGACACTTGAAGATTCACGAAGTAGTCGATGACGGTCTCGGTTCCATATTCCGCGATCTTCTCGCTCATCTTGCCGTAGTACTCGTAGCCCTTCGTCTTCGCCAGGTGATCGTCCTGGAAGTGGTAGTGGTCCAGCACCGTCTGGTAGTAGCCGCCGATGTACCGCCGCGCCATCTCGCGCGCGCGCTCGGCGCTCGGGTCGCAGAACGTCCACCCCGCGGAGATCGGTGGCGGCGCGTCCACGCCGTTGACCTGCCGATAGACGGTGCGATACGTGTCGAGCTCTTTCGCCACCTCGTGCCACGGCTTTTGCGGAATGATCAGGATGCCGACCCCGAGGCGTGCCATGATCGGCAGCGAATCCGGCGAGACGGCCGCCGCGTAGGTGCGTCCGCGGAACGACTTGAACGGCGCGGGCCGAATGGCCGCGCGCGGCTGCTTGATGAACTTGCCGTCATACTCGCAGTAGCCGGATTCGAGCCCGCGCAGCAGCATCTCCGCGGACTCCACGAAGCGGTCGCGCGACTCGTCCATCGGCAGCCGGAAGCCGTCGAACTCCACCTTGCCGGCCCCGCGGCCCAGCCCGAGGATCAGCCGGCCGTCGGAGATGGTGTCGAGCATCGAGACTTCCTCGGCCACGCGCATGGGATCGTGCCACGGCAGCACGACGACCATGGAGCCGACCTGCGCCCGCTGCGTGCGGCCGGCCACGTACGTGAGGAACTGCAGCACGTCGGGGCACATCGTGTAGTCGGTGAAGTGGTGCTCGACGCCCCACACCGATTCGTAGCCCAGCGGCTCCGCGAGGTCGGCCAGCCGCAGCTCGTTGCGATAGACCTCGCGGTCCGTGCGGCTCTTGTGCGGATTCTGGAACACCGAGGCCATTCCGACGTGCATGCAGATTCTCCTCTGTATCGGAGCGTTGCGTCCACCTCAGCCGAGGGTGGCCTGAGAGAGACGCACGAGGCTCCGCTTGTATCGGAGCGTTGCGTCCACCTCAGCCGAGGGTGGCCTGAGAAAGACGCGCGGGGCTCCGCTCGCGCGACTCTCGTGGCGGGCTTCGGTCGCGCGACTGTTGCTCGGCTCCGAATACCCGCTCCGAACGCGTCCGAGCGTAGCGCCCGCCTTCGCGCGCGTCAATGCGCGGTCGGTGGGTAAAATGAGTTGTGATGGCGTTGCGTATGCTCGTGGGCCTCCTCGTCGCCGCGCTCGTCGTGCTGCCCGTTGCGCAACATGCCTCCGCACGTACGGACGGCGGACACGCCGCCGCGCTCAAGCATGCGCCCCGTACGCCGCCGTCAGCCGCGCGTGTCGCGGACGTCCCAGGCAGTTCCGTGCAGCTGTCGCCCGCGCCGCTTGCCGGCTTCGCGACGTCCGCGCCGCCCGCGCGCCTCGCCGGGCTCGGCCCCGCCGCTCCGTTCGTCCCTCCCCGCGTCTAGTCAGGGCGTTTTCCGTCCGTCGTCCGCAAAGGCACCCAGGCGTTTGGGGGGAGACTGCCATGTCGACCGTCAATGGCGACGAGCGCGTTTCGTGGATCGAGGGATGCGCACCGGATAGCGAGGAAGCGCGCGTCGTGTACGAGCTCATCACATGCCGCGGCGTGCGCGAACGCCACGCGCTGGCGCACGCCGTCGCCGCCGAGTTGTTCGCGCGTGACGCGCGGCGAGTCGGCGCCCTCATAGACATCGGGATCTTCCGCGCGTGGTACGACGCCGGCGCCGAGCGCCTGCTCGATCGTCTGAACGGTCGCGCCATCGTGATCGAGCGCGAACCGTGAGCGATATCGTGTTCCTCTCGATGATGCTGGCGGCCTCCGCCGGCGCCGGCGTGCTCGGCGCCATCCTCGGCCTCGGCGGTGGCATTCTGCTCGTGCCGATTCTCACGCTCTTCTTCGGTGTGAGCCTGCCGTACGCGATGGGAGCGAGCATCGTCTCGGTCATCGCGACATCGTGCGGCGCCGCCGCCGGTCATCTGGAGTCCGGCCTGGCGAACATTCGTCTGGGACTCTTCCTGGCGCTGGCGACGGTGACCGGCGCCCTGACCGGCGCCGGGCTCGTCGGGCTGATACCCGCGCGCGTGTTGCAGGTGCTGTTCGGCCTCGCGCTCGCGTATTCAGCGTTCACGACGATCCGGCAGTTGCGCGTCGAGGTACCGGAGTCGCTGACCGCCGACCCGCTGGCACAGCGGTTCGGTCTGCAGGGCGTGTACCACGATGGAGCACTCGGCCACGACGTCGCCTATCAGGCCGTGCGCGTGCGAGGAGGGGCGGCGGTGATGTTCGGCGCCGGCGTGCTGTCGGGTTTGCTCGGCATCGGCAGCGGCGCGTTCAAGGTGCTCGCGATGGACACCCTCATGCGATTGCCGATGAAGGTTTCGACGGCCACGAGCAACTTCATGATCGGCCTCACGGCGGCCGCGAGCGCGGGTGTGTACTTCGGGCGAGGGGACATTCATCCCGTGATCGCGACGCCGGTCGCCCTCGGCGTGCTGCTCGGCTCATTCGCTGGTACGCGGCTCATCGGGCGTCTGCGCAACACGACCGTGCGCAAGCTGTTTCTTCCGATCGTGCTGTATCTGGCCCTCGCGATGCTCCTGCGTGGCCTAGGGGTGCTGCGGTGAGCCGCGCGGAGCGGGCGGTGTCGCGCATCCTGCTCCTCGGCGGGCTGTTCGCGGTGACCCTGATGGTTGCCGGCCTGGCCGAGCTCGAGATGCGTGCGACGACGGCGGGACGTCCGCTCGACATGGCGCACATCGCGGACAACCGCGCCGCCGACGTATTCGTCTCGCTGCCCCAAATCGTGCGCGGGCTCCACGGATGGCCGCCGGTGCCCGCCGCCGTCATCGCGGCCGGCATCGTGGTGCTCCAGGCGACGCCGGCCATTGCGGTGATCGGTGCGCTGGCGGCGTTTGCCGGCGCCCGAGACCGCCGATACGTGCTGATCTGCGCGGCGCTCCTCGTCGCCCTGGCGTGCGGGCTGTTCCTCCACGTCGGCGGTTGAGCCCGGCCGACGTCGTCGCGTTAGCGGCGGACGACGAGCTCGGCGTCGCCCTCGCGCGCGAGCAGCTCCACGGCCGCGCCGTCGGAACCCTGCGACACGCGCACGCCGAGCCGCGACTTCGCCACGCGCAGCCCGCGCACCTCCAGCCAGGTCAGCCAGCCGGGCAGCGTGGGCCGCGAGAGCGTGATCTGGTTTTCGGCGGCGTCGGGCTTGAGGCCGAGCATCGCGCCGACCAGCTGGAACACCACGCCGGTGGCCCACGCCTGCGGCGAGCACGCAACGGGATAGCGCGTGGGCGCGTAGCCGGCGACGCGTGGGAAGCCGCAGAAGAGCTCCGGCACCCGCATGTCGTCGAACTGTAAGACGGCCTCGAACATCCCCGTCGTGAGCGTGACGAACTGCGACGTCATCCCATAGCGCCGCATGCCGACCGCGGCCAGCGCGGTGTCGTGCGGCCACACGGAGCCGTTGTGGTAGCTCATCGGGTTGTACAGGCGCTCACGGCTCGCGAGCGTACGCAGGCCCCAGCCGGTGAACATGTCGTCCTGCAAGAGCCGCCGCGCGACGATCTGCGCCCGCGAATCGCTGACGATGCCGGTCCACAGCAGGTGACCGGGATTGGACGAGATCACGCGGCACGGCGCGCCGTCGCCGTCGAGCGCCAGCGCGTAGAACGCCTGGTCGGGCAGCCAGAAATCCGCCTCGAAGCGCTCCTGCAGCCGGCGCGCCCGCGCGCGCAGCGCCGGCCCCTCGGCTTCGCGGCCGATCGCTTCGGCGATCGTGGCGGCGCCGAACAGCGCCGCGTACTGGTAGCCCTGAACCTCGGCGAGCGCGATGGGCGGCTCGGCGAGCCGGCCGTCGGCGTGCATCACCGAGTCGTGCGAGTCCTTCCAGCCCTGGTTCGGCAGACCGACTGGTGAGCGCCGCATATACGACAGGAAGCCGCGGCCCTGCGCCTCGCCGGCGGTCCACATCCACGCGAGCGCGCGCTGGACGGCGGGCCACATCTCGGCGGCGAAGTCGACGTCGTTCGTCCACTTGAGATACTCCGCCGCGAGCATGACGAACAGCGGCGTGGCATCCACGCTGCCGTAATAGGGGATAAACGGGATCTCTCGGCACGTCGCCATCTCACCGCGCCGGTGCTCGTGCAGAATCTTGCCCGGCTCCTGATCGGTGAACGCGTCGTCGACGGTGCCCTGCATGCGCGCGAGATAGCGCAGCGTGCCGCGCGCGATCTCCGGCTCGAAGGGTAGGAGCTGCGACGCGGTGATGAGCGCGTCGCGGCCGAACGGCGCCACGTACCATGGAATGCCGGCGTAGGGGACGAAGCCCTCGGACGTCTCGGTCAGCAGCAGATGCAGGTCCTGTCGCGAGCGCTGCAGCCAGTGATCGAAGAGGTCGTGGTTGCTGCGCACGCGCGTGGCCTCGTGCTCGAGGCGCTCGACGGGCGCGCGGCGGCGTTTCGCCGCGTCGAAGAACGTCAGCGAGCGCGGCGGCGTGGCCGGCTCGACGTTGGCGGTGACGACGAGCGAGAGCTCGATACGATCGCCCGGCGTCAGCGGCAGATGATAGTCCGCGCCGGTCGCGTCGAGCCGGTCCGGCGGCGGATCGAAGACCAGCGTCGAGGTCCGCACGAGGCCATCCAGGCCGCGATAGCCCAGCCGCACCACGCGCGCGTCGCCCTCGCGCGGAAGCATCTGGCCGCGCTGCGGGCGCGGGTGGCCGCGGACCTCGAAGACGTCCACGAAATCGGCGGTGAACGACAGCGTCAGGTCCAGGTCGTGCCGCTCGTGCACGAACGATTCCACGGCCAGCCAGTGGTAGAGCTGCGGCCCATAGATCGTGAGCCGGCGCATCAGCCGCATCGAGCGCCCGGGCAGCACGAGCTGCGGGCGCAACGGCATGTCGGGGTTGGTGAGGTCGATCGCCGCCTCGAGGGCGTCGTCGGAGACACCGGCGTTGAGCGCGATGCCACGCAGACCGTGCAGCCGGAGCTCGAGCAGAGACAGAAAGCGCGTGTCGCCGTAGTAGAACCCGAACTCACCGGGGACGTTCGGAAAGTCACCACGCCGATCCGCCACCAGGAACGCGTCGTCGTGCTTGAGCACGAGCTTGGGCAGGTCGGCGGCGACGCTGGAGGCGAGGATGTAGTAGTGCTCGCCGATGAGAACGTCGTCGCTGGGTAGCCGGTCCGTCATGCCGCCTGCCGCGCGTGCACCGCGCGGCGGTAGAGCGCCTCGTAATCGTCCACCATGCGCGGGACGCTGAATCGGCGTTCGACGTAGCGACGGCACTCTCCGCGATCGATCGTGTCGATGCGTTTCACGGCCTCTACCAGATCGTCCACGGTATCGCCGATGAATCCGGTCCGCCCGTCCTCGATGATCTCGGGGACGGACCCGCACCCTCGCGCGATGACAGGGACGCCGCACGCCATCGCCTCGATCATGACGAGGCCGAACGGCTCCGGCCAGTCGATCGGGAACAGCAGCGCGCGCGCCCCGCCGAGAAAGGCCGCCTTGCCGTCGTCCTCGACCTCGCCGATGAAGTCGATCAGCGGATCGTCGAGCAACGGCTGGATGACCTCCTCGAAATACTCGCGATCGTTGGCATCGACCTTCGCGGCGATGCGCAGCGGCATGCCGACGCGCTTGGCCACCTCGATCGCGATCTCGGGCTTCTTCTCGGGGGCGATGCGGCCGAGGAACGCCAGATATTCACCGGGCTGCTCGACGAACGGAAACCTCTCCAGCGGCATGCCGTGATAGACGGTGCCGGCCCAGTTGAGTCGGAGCGACGCAAGTGGCTTGCGCTGTGCGTCGCTGATCGACACGAGCGGAACGTTGGGAAAATCGCGGAACACGCGCGCCAGGAACGGGAGATCGAGCCGCCCGTGCAGCGTATGCAGCGTCGGGGTGCGCACGAGGCTGGAGAAGGGATATGCGAGGTAGTCGACGTGACAGTGGATGATGTCGAAATCGGCGGCACTGCCAAACACGCGGCCGAACTGGCGACTGAAGTCCGCGGCGAGCACCTCGCGGCTCTCCTTGTCGAGTCGCACTGCGCGCTCTGCGACCGCGACCAGCCTCGCGCGCGTCCGCGAATCGCCGCTCGCGAAGAGGGTCACGTCGTGGCCGCGCCGTACCAGCTCCTCCGTCAGGTACGATATGACGCGCTCGGTGCCTCCATAGAGACGAGGCGGAACGGGCTCATAGAGCGGCGCGACCTGAGCGATACGCATGATCGCTTCCTGTATGTGCAATCCGAGAGCCAGCGAGCGAGCGGTGCGATGTCGAAGTGCGCTCAGGCTCGAAAATCGCGCAATACGCGCCCGGGCCGTCCGCAGTCCGCGATGATTCCGCGCTCGTCGACGGTGCGCACACCGTTGACCCACACGCCGTGGACGCCGACGCCCGGCGTGTCCAGCCGCTCTGCGCCGGTCGGCAGATCGCGCACACGGCGCTTGTCGCCGCGCGCGACGGTGGCGGGGTCGAAGAGCAGCAGGTCGGCCCACGCCTGGGGCACGAGACAGCCGCGGTCGGGGATCCGGTAGGCGTCGGCGACGTCGCTCGTCACCCGGCGGACCGCCTCGGGCAGACTGAGGTCGCCGCGCTCGCGCACCCAGTGGCCGAACAGATGGAGCCCGAAGCCGGCGTCGCACAGGAACGACAGATGCGCGCCGGCGTCCGAGAGCGCCACCGCGGCGTAGGGATGGCGCAGCAGCCGGCGGACTTCGTCCTCGTCGGTATTGAACAGCCGGCAGTCGAACATCGCGTCCAGCTCGCCGTCGAGACCAAAGTCCAGGAAGACGTCGAACGGGTCGCGCCCCGACTCCTGCGCCAGCGCGCCGATGCTCCGGCCGATCCACGCGCGGTGCTCCGGCCGCTCGACCGACATGATCGTCAGATGCGGCCACGTCTTGTTCGAGAAGCGGTTGGGCACGCCGGGAATCGCGGCCTCGTCCTTCAAGCGCTTGCGGAACGTCGGATCGGCGAGCACGCGCCGGTACGCGGCCTCGTCGGGAGCCTCGATGGCGGGCCGCCACGCGAGAAACGCCTCGAGTGGGTACGGATGGCGCAGCGTGAACTCCATACCGAGCGCAAAGCAGCCGACTTGCGCCCACAGCTCTCGGCCGCGCGAGCGCGCCGCTTCGATCTCACTGAGCTCGCGGAACACACGCGTGGGATCGCCGGGATCGACGAACATGGCGGCGATCATCACGGGACGGCCGCTCCTGCCCGCCACGTCCTCGAGCCACGGCACGGTGGTCGTGCTGCCCTTGGTGAGCATGAAGACGCCGCGGCCCGCTTCGCCGAGCGCGCCGGTCAGCGCCAGCAGCTCGCGCTCGTCGGCCAGCCGCGACGGCATCGGCACGCCGTTCTCGCCGTT
>JBKOZH010000134.1:0-7465 GCA_046725765.1 Candidatus Methylomirabilota bacterium
GTACTGGGCGTCGCGGCCGCCGGAAGCGCGCGCCGCCGCCGCGGCCAGCGACCAGAGCCGACCGCTCGCGTCGCGCGCGGCGCTGCTGGCGCGCATCGCGGACGTCACAGCGCGCGCGCGCGGCGGTGAGATCGCGCGGCCCAAGCGCTGGGGCGGCTATCGCGTGTGGGCCGAGCGCGTCGAGCTCTGGGTGGGTCAGCCCGGCCGCGCGCACGTCCGCGCGCGCTGGATCCGCACGCTGACGCGTGCCGGCGAAGGCTTCGCCGGCGGCGAGTGGTCCGGCACACGGCTCATGCCGTGAGCGGCTGGCTGCCCGCCACCGACATGCCGCGCTACGTGCGCGAGCTTTGCGATTTCGTCGGCTTCGGCGAGGCAGACGCGGCGACCGTGCGCGCGAGCGCGCCGATCGTGCTCGAGCGCGAGGGCGAGCTGACCTCCGCCCTCTATGAGCATTTTTTGAAATATCCCGAGTCCGCGCGCTTTTTCCTGGGCGCCGACGGCACACCGGACACCGCGCGCATCGAGCGGCGCAAGCACAGCCTCGCGCGCTGGCTGCGCGAGACCGCGCAGGCGGCCGTCACGCACGAGTCGTCGTACTACCTGCTGGCCGTCGGCCTGTCGCACAGCCATCGCGCGACCGGCCCGGGCGGCGTCGTGCCGGCGCACCTCGTGGTCAACGCGATGAGCCTCGCGCAGACGGCGCTGGCCGGCCTCTTCGCCGCGGCGCTGCCGCCGGGGCGCGCGCTCGAGGCCAGCGTGGCGTGGAACAAGCTGCTGCTCGTCCATCTCAACGTCTTCTTGCTCGGATACCTGCCGCCGGTGCCGCGCGACGGTGGCGTCGCCGCGCCGCCGGGCGCGCCGCGATGACGGAGGCCGCAGCGCTGACGATTCGCGAGCACGTGGCGCTGGCGCCGTACACGACCCTCGGTGTCGGCGGCACCGCGCGCTGGTTCGTGGAGGCGACGGACGAGGCGATGCTGCGTGCGGCAGTGGCGTGGGCCAGAGCGCGTCGTGTGCCGCTGCGCGTTCTCGGTGGTGGCTCCAACGTGGTCGTTCCCGACCGCGGCATCGAGGCGCTCGTGGTGCAGATCGCGCTGCGCGGCGTGAGCACGCGAGAGACGCGCGCCGGTGTCGACGTGACGGCGTCCGCCGGCGAGCCGTGGGACGATCTCGTCGCACTGGCCGTCGCGCACGGATGGGCGGGGCTCGAGTGTCTGTCGGGGATTCCGGGGCTCGTCGGCGCCACGCCGATGCAGAACGTCGGCGCCTACGGTCAAGAGGTCAGCGACACGGTCCAGGCGGTTCGCGCGCTGGACACGCGATCGGGCGACGCGGTGACGCTGACACCAGCGCAGTGCGGCTTCGCGTACCGCGACAGCGCGTTCAAGAGCCGGGAGCCCGGCCGCTACGTCGTGCTGTCGGTCACGTATCGTCTGCGGCCCGGCGGCGCCCCGACGCTCGGCTATGCCGACGTCGCGCGCGACGTCGCCGCGCGCGGGCTTACGGCGCCGACGCTCAGCGACGTGCGCACGAGCGTGCTCGCGATCCGTCGCGGCAAGTCGATGGTGCTGGTCCCCGGCGATCCCAACCGCCGCTCGTGCGGCTCGTTCTTCACGAACCCCATCGTGAGCGCCGACGCGGCCGAGGGCGTGGTGCGGCGCGCCGGCGAGGGCAACGTGCCGCGCTGGCCGCAGCCCGACGGCAGCGTGAAACTCTCGGCGGCGTGGCTCATCGAGCGCGCGGGCTTTCGCCGCGGTCAGCGCGAAGGCGCCGTGGGCCTGTCGACGGCGCACGCGCTGGCCATCGTCGCGCACGACGGCGCAGGCGCGGCCGACGTGCTCGCGTTCGCGCGGCGCTTGCAAGACGCCGTCGCGGAGCGCTTCGGGGTCAGGCTCGCGCTGGAGCCCGCCGTCTGGCAGTAGGCTCGGCGAGCCGCCGGCCGAGCCGGATCAGGTAGGCGCCGAGCGCACGCCGCACGCGGCCGCGACGCAGGGTCGCCACGACGTCGCGCCGCGCCGCACGCTCGCGCGCCTCGGCCAGACGATCGCGCGCGAGAAAGTCCGCGTGATATTCGTTCATCCACATGCCATGACTCACAGGAGCCGCTCCATCACCACCACATCCACCCACCGTCCGTCCAGCCGTCCCTGCTCCCGGTAGACGCCGACGCGCGTGAAGCCGCACCGCGCGTAGAGCGCCATCCCGGCGGCGTTCTCGGGGAACGCGGCCAGGACGAGCTTGTGGTAGCCGAGGGCACGGGCGCGGACGATCAACGTCTCGAGCAGCGCGCGTCCCACGCGGCGGCCCCGCCAATCGCGCGCGATGTAGACCGAGATATCGGCGACGTGGTCATAGGCCGCGCGCGGATTGAAACGGTTCAGACTTGCCGAGCCTGCGACGGCGCCGTCCAGGTCCGCGACCAGCACCGGATGACGCGCGCCGCGCGCCGTCATCCACTCGCGCCGCTCCTGGGGCGTGCGCAGCTCGGTCTCGAGCGTCGCGAGACGATCCTCGATGCCCTGGTTGTAGATGCGACAGATCGCGTCCGCGTCGGCGAGGGCCGCGTCGCGGACGGCCAGGTGAGCCGCGAGGGTTGTGTCGCTCACGCCGTCACCGTGCCACGCGTCCACATATGAAGGAAATGAATTGTCCGAATACAAACGATTAGCCATACTGCGTGTTCGATGGACCTGTCGCCCGTCCACGTCCGGACATTCGCGGAGGTCGTCCGTCACGCGTCCTTCTCGCGTGCCGCCGAGACGCTGCACGTGAGCCAGCCCGCGGTCAGCCATCACATTCGGCACCTGGAGCAGGCGCTCGGCGCCCGCCTGCTCGAGCGCGTCGGACGGCGCGCGTTTCCGACGACGGCGGGTCAGGTGCTGCTCGAGCACGCCGGCCGCGCGCTCGCCGAGCTCGAAGCCGCGCGGCAGGCGATCCAACGGCTCCGCGGTGTCGTGGCCGGGCGCGTGCGGCTCGGCACCGGCGCCACCGCAAGCACGTATCTGCTGCCGGATGTCTTGCGCCGACTCCGCGCGCGTCATCCCGAGCTGGATCTGGTCATCGTCACGGGCAACTCCGCCGAGCTTGCCGCCGCCGTAGCCGCCAGCCAGCTCGACGTCGCCGTGCTCACGCTGCCCGTGCGCGGCCGTCAGCTCGTGACGACGCCGTTTCGCGCTGACCCCCAGGTGGCGATCGCCGCGCCCGATCATCGCTGGCCGCGGCGCGGAGCGCTGCGACCGGCAGACCTCGGCGACGCGGCGCTCATTCTCTACGAGCGCGGCGGCACCATTCGGCGCGTCATCGACGCGTGGTTCCAGCGGGGAGGCGTGCGGCCGCGCGTGGCGATGGAGCTCGGCAACGTCGAGGCGACCAAGCGGCTGGTCGCCGCGGGTCTGGGCGTGTCGGTGATCTCCGCCGTCGCGGTGCGCGCGGAGCTGCGCGCGCGCACGCTCACGGCGCGGGCGCTCGCCCCGCCGCTGGAGCGGCGGCTCGCCGTCGTGCGGCGACGCGACAAGCCGCCGACGCCGGCGCTCGACGCCGTGCTGGCCGCGCTCAACGGTGTCGCGAGCGCGTGATGGATGCGACCAGCGCGCGGCGTCGGGCGATCCTCTGGCGCTCGCGCGGCGCCAACCTCTTCGGCGCCGTGATGGCTTTCATCTATTTTCGATTCATCGATCCCGTCACCTCGGTCGGCGGCGTGGACTGGGGCGACGTCGTGTTTTTCATCGTCGCGTTCATCGTGCTCACCGCTCTCGGCGGATGGGTTGGCACCCGGTTCACGGCGCCGACGCTCCGGCGCGGGCCGGGCTCGCCGGAGGCGCGTCGCGGTGCACTGATCTTTCCGTTTGCAATCGCCGGCTTTTCGCTCCTCAGCTGGGTCGTGGCCGGCGTGATCTTCGGGGTGGCGGAGCCGGTGCTGTCCCGACGCTTTTCGGTCGAGCTGGCGTTGCGGACGATGATCGGCATCGCCGGTGTGGGCGGCGTGGTCACGGCTGCCATCGTGTTCTTCTCCGTCGAAGGCCGCTGGCGGCGCGAGCTGCCGGCGTTCTTCCCGGCCGGAGACATCAGCGCGGTGCGCGGTGTGCCCCGACTGCCGGTGCGCCTCCGGCTGCTCATCGTGTTCTTGCTGACGAGTGTCGGGCCGCTCGCGCTGCTCGGTATCGTCGTCTGGCGCCGTGGCGCCCTGGCGGCGGCCGAGCCCGCGCGTGCGGCCGAGCAGCTCAGCGAGCTGCTCACGATCATCGGATTCTTGATCGTGGCCGGCGCAGTCGCGGTGGTCCGGCTGTCGTGGTTGGTATCGGAAAGCGTCGCCACACCGCTGGTGGGCCTCACGTTCGCGATGGCGCGCGTCGAGCGCGGCGCCCTCGACGCCGGCTGCCCGGTGGTGTCCAACGACGAGATCGGCGCTGCCACCGAAGGCTTCAACCGCATGCTCGACGGCCTGCGCGAGCGCGAGGCGATCAGGGAGACGTTCGGCCGCTACGTCGCGCCCGAGGTGCGCGACGAGATCCTGGCCGGTCGCGTCAGTGTCGAGGGCGAGCAGCGCGAGGTCACCGTGCTGTTCGCCGACCTGCGCGATTTCACGCCCTGGGTCGAGTCGACGGAGCCGCGGCAGGTCGTGCGCGACCTCAACGCCTACTTCGGCGAGATGGAGGCGGCGATCCGCGAGCACGGCGGCCTGGTGCTGCAGTTCATCGGCGACGAGATCGAGGCGGTCTTCGGCGCGCCCGTGCCGGCTCCGGATCACGCCGCGCGCGCTGTTCGCGCCGCGCTCGAGATGCGCGCGCGCCTGAAGGCCTGGAACGCTGGCCGCGCGCGACCGCTGCGCCACGGCATCGGCGTGCACACCGGTGTCGTCCTCGCGGGCGCCATCGGCAGTCGCGAGCGGGTGTCCTATGCGCTCGTCGGCGACACCGTAAACCTCGCGTCACGCATTCAGGGCCTGACCAAGGACGTCGGCGGCGACATTCTCGTCAGCGCGTCGACGGCACGGCGTCTGGACGGCGGCATCGGCCTCGAGGCGCTGCCCGCCGTGCGCGTGAAGGGCAAAGCCACCGAGGTCGACGTCTTCCGCGTCGTCTGACGGGTGGGTGTAGGCTGAACCCGTGCTCCCCTTCGACGAGATCGCTCGCGCCAATCCCGAATACGTCGACGCGCTCTACCGCGAGTATCTGCGCGATCCCGCCGCGGTCGACGAGGGTTGGGCGCTCGTGTTCGCGGGGTTCGATCTGGCGCTGCGCGATGGCACGCGCGTCGGCGGCTCGATCGCGGAGCTCGTTCATACCTATCGGGAGCTCGGTCATCTCGTCGCGGATCTCGATCCGCTCGGCGGCAGCCCGCGTGAGCACCCGCTGCTGCGGCTCTCAGAGCTCGGCTTCACCGAGCGCGATCTCGAACGCCCCGTCGACTGGGCGCCTTTCAAGGACGGCGAGCGCGGAACGCTGCGCGAGCTGATCGAGGCGCTGCGGCAGACGTACTGCGGCACCCTCGGCGTCGAGTATCTGTCGGTGGCCGACAAGGCGCGCCGCGAATGGCTGCAGGAGCGCATGGAGCCGCGCCGCAATCGTCCGGAGCTGTCAGCCGACGATCGCCGCGCGGTGCTCGAGCGGCTCGTTACTGCGGAGGCGTTCGAGCAGTTCCTGCAGGCGCGCTATCCGGGACAAAAGCGCTTCTCGCTCGAGGGCGGCGAGGCGCTGGTCCCGCTGCTCGACGCGCTCGTCGAGGAGACGGCACGCCTCGAGGTCGCCGAGGTCGTGCTCGGCATGCCGCACCGCGGGCGGCTCAACGTGCTGGCCCACCTTCTCGAAAAACCGTACGAGATGATCTTCGCGGAGTTCGAGGGCGCATCGCTGCCGGACGACGTGCTCGGCGAGGGCGACGTGAAGTACCATCTCGGCTACTCGCACGACCGGCGCACCCGCGGCGGTGGCGAGGTACACCTCTCGCTCAGCTCGAATCCGAGCCACCTCGAGTCGGTCAATCCCGTGGTCGAAGGCATCGTGCGGGCCAAGCAGGCGTATCGCGAGGACAGCGCGCGCCGCCGCGTCGCGCCGGTGCTCCTGCACGGCGACGCCGCCTTCATGGGCCAGGGCATCGTCTACGAGACGCTCGCGCTGTCGCCGCTGCCCGGCTTCACCACCGGCGGCACGATTCACGTGATCGTCAACAACCAGATCGGCTTCACGACCTCGCCGGACGAGTATCTGTTCACGCGGTACCCATCGGATCCCGCGCAGGTGCTGCGCGCGCCGGTCTTCCACGTCAACGCCGACGATCCGGAGGCGGCCGTGCAGGCGGCGCGCCTGGCGGCCGGCTACCGCCAGACGTTCGGCGGCGACGTCTTCATCGACTTCGTCTGCTACCGCCGCCACGGCCACAACGAGCAGGACGACCCCACGCTGACGCAGCCGGTGATGTACGAGGAGATCCGCAATCACCCGTCCGTCGTCGAGCGCTACACCAAGCGTCTGGTCGAGGCGGGCGTCGTGGACGAGGCGCAGCTTGCCGAGATGCGCAAGGCGCGGCGCGCGGCGCTCGAGTCGGCGCTGGCCACCGCGCGGCGTGAGATGCCGCGCCAGCAGGTGTTCGCGTTCGGCGGCGTGTGGCGGGGGCTCGGCTGGGCGGGCGACGACTGGAGCACCGACACGCGCGTGCCCGCCGAGCGGCTACGCGCGATCGGCGACGCGCTGCCGCGGCTGCCGGAGGAGTTCACGCCGAGCCCGCGCATACAGAAGCTGCTCGAGGATCGCCAGGCGCGTGTCGCGCAGGGCGAGGCGCTCGACTGGGGCACGGCGGAGACGCTCGCGTACGGCAGCCTGCTGCTCGAGGGCACGCCGGTGCGCGTCAGTGGGCAGGACACGGTGCGCGGCACCTTCAGCCATCGCCATGCTGCGGTCTTCGACGCCAAGGACGGACGGCCGTGGATTCCGCTCAACCACATCGCGGACGAGCAGGCGCTGCTGGAGCCGATCAACAGTCCGCTGAGCGAGGAAGCCGTCCTCGGCTTCGAGTACGGCATGTCGAGCGGCGACCCACGGCGGCTCACCGTATGGGAGGCGCAGTTCGGCGACTTCGTAAACAGCGCGCAGGTGATCATCGACCAGTTCATCGCCAGCGGCGAGTCCAAGTGGCAGCGGATGAGCGGCCTCGTGCTCCTGCTGCCGCACGGCTACGAGGGGCAGGGCTCCGAGCACTCGAGCGCTCGCCTCGAGCGTTTCCTACAGCTGTGCGGCGACCGGAACATACAAGTGATCGTCCCGACGACGCCGGCACAGTTGTTCCACGCGCTGCGCCGGCAGATCCACCGCGCCTTTCGCAAGCCCCTCGTCGTGATGTCGCCGAAGAGCCTGCTGCGTCACCCGCGGGCCGTCTCGCCGCTGCACGACCTCACCGACGGCGGCTTCAGGCTCACCCTCGACGACCCGCAGCCGCCGGCGGCCGCGCGCCGCGTGGTGATCTGCGCGGG
>JBKOZH010000108.1:0-29864 GCA_046725765.1 Candidatus Methylomirabilota bacterium
TCTTGAAGCACGCGCTCGATCGAGTGCGTGCGGAACGCGTGGCCGTACATACCGGGGACGGAGCAGAAGGTGCACGAGAACGGGCAGCCCCTCGACGTCGCGACGGAGATCACGCCGCCCGGCTTCCAGCCCTCGATCAGGTGGTAGTCCGGGATCGGATTGACGTCGAGGTTTGGGATCTTCGGCCGCTCGGGGTTGTGCACGAGCGCGCCGTCGGCTCCGCGATAGGTCAGGTTCTGGATCTGGGCGAAGCCGTCGCCGCGCTGGATCGCATCGACCAGTTCCTGGAAAGCGAACTCGCCCTCGCCGCGCACGACGAAATCCGCGTGCTCCATACCCTCGTCCGGCAGGAAGCTGGTGTGGGTGCCTCCCATCACGGCGATGGCTCCGGCGGCTCGGACCTGGTCGGAGAGCCGGTACGACTGCGGCGCCGTCGACGTGATGGCGGAGATCGCCACCAGATCCGCGGACAGCACCTCGTTCATGTCGAGGTCGTGGATGTCCTCGATATAGACACGGACGTCGTAGCCCTTCGCACGCATCAGCGTGCCCAGCAGCACGGACCCGAGCCGCGGAATGCACACACGGCTGTACACGTGCAGATGGGTGGACTTGGGCTCGACGAACACGAGCTTCTTCAGCGAACGCTTCATAGGGCGGGCTCCCGTGGCGCAGCGGGTTGTGTTCGTGAAAGGTGAAGGTGTTCGCAAACCGTACCCTTGGCTCCGGTCGAAGTCAACGCGGCATCCGGCCGCGCGGAATCCAAGATGTAGCGACTGGCGACACGCGGACCCCAAGATGTAGGCTTTTCTCCTTGAGAGCGCCTGGGGCCGTTCCTAGCATGCCGACAGCATGCGATGGAAAGGAGGTGAATCGGTGAAGAAAAAGGCGGCGAAGGCCGGCGTTACTTCTTCGTAAGGGCCGGCTTGGGCCTGGGCGCCAGCGGCACCTTGGTCTTGTCGTCCTTCAGCAGGCCCTTCACCTCGTCCATGAACTGATTGATGTCCTTGAACTGCCGATAGACCGAGGCGAAGCGCACGTAGGCGACCTGGTCGAGCTTCTGCAGGTGCTCCATGACCATGTCGCCGAGCTCGAGGCTGGAGATCTCCTTCTCGGCGCGCTCGTGCAGCCGCGCCTCGATGTCGGCGACGACGTCGTCCACCGCCTGGACCCCCACGGAGCGCTTTTCGCAGGCCTTGAGGATCGAGCCGCGCAGCTTCTGCCGATCGAAGGGCTCGCGCCGGTTGTCACGCTTCACCACGTGCGGCAGCACATCTTCGATGTACTCGTAGGTCGTGTAGCGCCGATGGCACTTGAGGCACTCGCGACGACGGCGAATGAACTCGCCGTCGCGTCCGACCCGCGAGTCGACGACTCGATCCTCCGTGTGGCCGCAGAATGGACACTTCATCGCGTGTCCCTCATTTCGTGCGCTCGGGATAGAGCGGGAAGCGTGCCGTCAGCTCCTGCACCTCGCCGCGCACCGTGGCCTCGACGGCAGCGGCGCCCAGATTGGAGAGCACGCGGTCGATCAGCCGCGCGATCTCCGCCATCTCGGGCTCCTTCATGCCGCGCGTGGTGACGGCCGGGGTGCCGACGCGGATGCCGCTCGTGACCATCGGGCTCTTCGTCTCGAACGGGATCGTGTTCTTGTTGACGGTGATCCACGCGCGATCCAGCGCCTCCTGCGCGTCCTTGCCCGTGACGCCGCGTGACGAGAGATCGACGAGCAGCAGGTGGGTGTCGGTGCCGCCGCTCACCAGCCGGAAGCCGCGCGCTTGCATGGCCTCGGCCAGTGCCTTGGCGTTGCGGACGATCTGCTGCTGATAGGCGCGCCAGGCCGGCGTCAGCGCCTCGCGGAAGGCGACGGCCTTGGCCGCGATCACGTGCATCAGCGGTCCGCCCTGCACGCCCGGCATGACCGTTTTGTCGAGCGCCTGCGCGTGCGCGGCGCCGCACAAGACCATGCCGCCGCGCGGACCGCGCAGCGTCTTGTGCGTCGTAGAGGTGACGAAGTCGGCGATGCCGATAGGTGTCGGATGCAGACCGGCCGCTACCAGTCCTGCCGGGTGCGCTATATCGGCCATCAGCGCGGCTCCGGTCTCCTTTGCGATCTCGCCAAACGGCTTGAAGTCGATGGCGCGCGGGAAGGCCGAGCCGCCCGCGATGATCAGCTTCGGGCGGTGCTGCTTGGCCAGGTCGCGCACCTGGTCGAGGTCGATGCGCTCGGTGTCCTTGCGCACGCCATAGGCGACGATCGAGTAGAACTTCCCGGAGTAGTTCACGGGGCTGCCGGCGGTGAGATGGCCGCCGTGCGAGAGGTTCGGCCCGAGCACCGTGTCGCCGGGCTTGAGGAGTGTGAAGTACACCGCCATGTTCGCCTGCGCGCCGGAGTGCGGCTGCACGTTCGCGTGCTCGGCGCCGAACAGCTCCTTGGCTCGCGCGATGGCCAGGTCCTCGACGACGTCGACGACCTCGCAGCCGCCATAGTAGCGCCGCCCCGGGTAGCCCTCGGCGTACTTGTTGGTCAGCACCGAGCCCGCCGCCTCGAGCACCGCCTCGGACACGAAATTCTCGGACGCGATCAGCTCGAGATTGCGGTGCTGACGCTGCGCTTCCTCGCGGAGGGCTTTGGCGATTTCGGGATCGACGTCAGCGAGCCGCGGCATCGATGGCCTGCTCTTTCCGGAGCGCGTCGAGCCGCGCGAGCTTGTCGATGCGGCGCTCGTGGCGGCCGCCCTCGAACGGCGTCGCCAGCCACGTCTGCACCAGCTCCAGCGCGCGCCCCGGCGCGGTCAAGCGCGCGCCGAGCGTCAGGACGTTGGCGTCGTTGTGCTGGCGCGAGAGCCGTGCGACGTCCGCGTCCTGCGCGGCGACCGCGCGCACGCCGGCGACTTTGTTGGCCGCCATCGCCATGCCGACACCGGAGCCACAGACCAGCACGCCGCGCTCGGCCTCGCCGGAGCCGACCGACTCCGCGACGGCCGCGGCATAGTCCGGATAGTCGACGGACTCGGTGGAATGCGTGCCGTGATCGATGACGCGGTGGCCGTCGGCGGCGAGCCACGTCTTGAGTCGTTCTTTGAGGCTGTAGCCAGCGTGATCCGAACCGATGGCGATGATCGCCATAGGCGAACCATACCGATTGTGGCCCGCGCCGTCAAGGTCCCCTATATCTCGGGGAAGCGGAGACAGTCACGAGACGGCGGCCGCGCTGGCCGCCGGAAACGCGAAGGTCTCGAGCGCGGCGCCGTCGGCGCCCGCAGCGACCAGGCGGTCCAGGTCCAGCGCGGTCTCGGCCGCGCGGATCTCGTCGAGCGTCGCGCGCGTAGCGGGATGCCGCGGTGTGAACAGCGTGCAGCAGTCTTGATCGGGCTCGATGGAGATTTCGAACGTGCCGATCTGCTGCGCGGTCGCGGTGATCTCGAGCTTGTCCATGCCGATCAGGGGCCGCAGCACCGGCAAGGCGGCCGCCTCGTCGATGCAGGCGATGTTCTCGAGCGTCTGCGACGCCACCTGTCCCAGGCTCTCCCCCGTCGTCAGGGCAAGGGCGCCGGCGCGGCGCGCGAGCTCCTGCGCGATCCGCAGCATGAGCCGGCGATACACGAGCACGCGCAGCGGCGGCGGCACGCTCAGCACGACCTCGCGCTGGATCTCGCCGAAGGGCACCTGGTGCAGCCGCGAGGCGTACTGCCACGCCGTCAGGCGCTCGACGAGCGCGCGCGCCTTCGCCTGCGACGTTGCCGGCAAGTACGGCACGCTGTGGAAGTGCACGAACAGCACCCGGCAGCCGCGCTTCATCATGCGCCACGCCGCCACCGGTGAGTCGATACCGCCCGAGAGCAGCGCCGCCACCGTGCCGGAGACGCCGACGGGCAGGCCGCCCGGCCCCTCGGCGCGGTCGAACGAGATGTAGGTCTCGGCCGGCAGCACCTCGACGAGGATCTCCTGCGCGGCGTGCTCCAGGTCCACGCGCGTGCGCATGCGCTCGAGCACGAAGGCGCCGAGGGCGCGGTTGAGCTCCACGCTCGTCATCGGGTACGTCTTGAACGCGCGCCGCGCGGTGATGCGGAACGAGGGAAAAGCGCGGCCCTCGAGCAGTCGCTCGAGCAGCGCCTTCATCGCCGGCAGCGTGGACGGCGTGCGATACGCGAGGGTTACGCTCGCCACTCCGAACACGCGTGCGACGCGGTCGCGCGCCGCCTCGGGTGCTCCGTGGCCCTCGAGATCGACGAGAATGCGGCCCGACAGCTGCTCGATCGCGGCGGGTCCGGTATCGGCGAGCGCGCGCTCGACGTTGCGCCGCAGGTGACGCAGGAACAAGGGGCGGTTGCCGCGCTTGAGGCTGATCTCGTGGTAGTGCACCACGAGCACCGGCCGCAGTCTCACCATCGGCCGATCTCGGCGGCGAGCGCCCGCGCGCGCGCGAGCTCGTCCGGCGTGTTAACGTTCATGAACACGACGTCGGGCGCACGGTGGCGCGCGACGGCGTCGGCGTCGATCTCGAGGACGCGCACGTCGGGAAAGAACCCCACGATCTTCAGCCGGCCTGCGCGCAGCCGCGCCTCCATCGGCGCCAGACACGCTTTCGCGTAGAGCGCGTGCATCGTCTCGTACTGGCCGCCGACGCGCGGGATCACCACGTCGGCCTCCCCCGCCCGCGCGAGCACGAGCCGCGCGACGTCGGGATGCAGGAAGGGCATGTCGCAGGCGACGTTGAACACGGCGTCGCCGCCGGCGGCGGCGAGGCCGGTGAAGATGCCGCCGAGCGCGCCGCCGTCGGGATAGCGGTCGCCCACCATCGGGAGATCCAGAAACGCATAGCGCTCCGGCGTGTTGGTCACTACCAGCAGCTCGTCAAGCACGGCGGCAAGCGCGTCGACCACGCGCTCGACGATGCGCTTGCCACCGAGCTCGAGCAACGCCTTCGGCTCGCCGCCCATGCGCGTGCTGCGCCCGCCGGCCTGGATCACACCGGTGATCTTCACAGGCTCAGTCTAACGGCTCCCTGGCGGATGACACGCGGCGGGTCGACGGTGACGTCGACGACGGTCGACGGCGCGCCGCCAAGCGTCGCTCCGCCGTCGAGGACCAGATCGAGCGCGCCGGAGAAGTACGCGAGCACGGCGTCGGCGGTCGTCGGCGGCGCCACGCCGGTCGGATTGGCGCTGGGCGCGGTCACCGGCGCACCGAGATGCGAGACCAGCGCGCGTGGAACCGGGTGGTCGGGCACACGCACGCCGATCGTTCCCGTTCCCGCGGTGAGCTCCTGCGGAATCTGCGGCGCGGCGCGAAAGACGAGCGTGAGCGGCCCGGGCCAGTGACGCGCCATCAGCGCCTCCGCACGCTCGGGAACGTCCTCGACGACATGTCGCAGGCCGGCGGCCGAGTCGATCAGGACGAGCAGCGGCATCGACGCCGGCCGCCCTTTGATATCGAACACGCGCCGCACAGCCCTCGCGTCGAGCGCGGCGGCGCCGAGCCCATAGAACGTCTCGGTGGGAAACGCGACGAGACCCCCGCGCGCCAGGACGCGCGCGGCCTCGCGTACCGCGCGATCGTCGGGGGCGACGGGGTCGACGCGCACGACCTCCGTCGCCACGCGGGTCAGCCGCGCGACTTCAGCTTGTCGGCGACGCGTCGCGCGCGGTCCTCGACCTCGGCGGCGAGCTTCGCGCGATACGCCGCCAGGCGCTTGCGCAGCGCCGCATCGCCGACCGAGAGGATCTGCGCGGCGAGGATCGCGGCATTGGCGGCGCCCCAGCTGCCGATCGCCACCGTCGCCACCGGGACGCCCTTGGGCATCTGCACGATCGAGAGCAGCGCGTCCATCCCGCCGAGCGGCGTCGCGGCGATCGGCACACCGATCACGGGTAGCGCGCTGGACGCCGCCAGCACGCCGGGCAGCGCGGCGGCGCCGCCGGCGGCGGCGATCAGCACGCCGAGGCCGCGCGCCTCCGCGGTGGAGGCGTATTCCTCGGTCTTCTTCGGCGTGCGATGCGCGGACGCGACGACGACCTCGCTGCCGACCTCGAGCGTGTCGAGCACCTTGACCGCGTCGAGCATCACCTCGAGATCGGAGTCGCTGCCCAGCACGACGCCCACGCGGATCGGATTGGTCACGCCGGTCTCCTACGCGGCGACGGCCTTGCGTCGCCCGATGTCCTTGCGGAAGTGCATGCCCTCGAACCGAATGCGGCCCACCGCCTCGTACGCGCGCTCGATGGCGCCGGCCACGTCGGCGGCGACGGCGGTGACGCCGAGCACGCGACCGCCGGCCGTGACGAGGCGCCCCTCCCGTACGGCCGTCCCGGCGTGAAAGACCTCCACACCGGGCAGCGAGGCGGCCTCATCGACGCCGCTGATCGGCAGCCCGATCGTGTACGCGCCGGGGTAGCCGCCCGAGGCGATCGCCACGCAGACGGCCGCGCGCGAGGGCGGCGGCACGTCGGGAACGGGCGCCCCGAGCGCGATCGCGCTCAGCAGCGGCAGCAGGTCGCCCTCCATCGCCGCGATGATGGCCTGGCATTCCGGGTCGCCGAAGCGGCAGTTGAACTCGATGACCTTCGGCCCCTCGCGCGTCAGCATCAGCTGCACGAACAGCACGCCGGAGTACGGCGCGCCCTCCATCGTCAGCGCCGTCACCGTTGGGCGGACGATCGTCGCCATCACGCGCGCCTGCATCGCCGCGTCGAAGCTCGCCACCGGTGAGAATGCGCCCATGCCGCCGGTGTTCGGCCCGCGGTCGCCGTCGAAGACCGCTTTGTGGTCCTGCGCGGCGGCCAGCGGTGTCACCTCCCGGCCGCTCACCAATACGAAGAACGAGACCTCCTCGCCGACGAGGAACTCCTCGATCACGACGGTGGCGCCCGAGGCGCCGAACTGGCGGCGTTCCATGCAGGCGGCGATCGCGTCATCGGCCTGGGCCAGGGACGCGCAGACGATGGCGCCCTTGCCGGCGGCCAGGCCGTCGGTCTTGACGACGAGCGGCACGCCGAGATCGCGCGCGAACCGCCGCGCCCGCTCCGCGTCCGTGAACGTCTCGAAGCGCGCCGTCGGAATCGCGTGCCGCGCCATCAGGGGCTTGGCGAAGGCCTTGGAGCCCTCGATCGCAGCCGCGCGGGCGCCAGGACCGAAGACGGCAAACCCCGCGGCGCGCAGCCGGTCGCCCAGGCCGGCCACCAGCGGCACCTCCGGGCCGACGACGACGAGCTCGGGCCGTTCTTTGTCGGCCAGTCGCACGATGCCCTCGTGGTCGTCGACGCTCACCGCCGCGCACGCGGCGTGCCGCGCGATGCCGGGATTGCCGGGTGCCGCCACCAGTCGCGTGAGCTGCGGACTCTGCGCGAGCTTCCAGCAGAGCGCGTGCTCACGTCCGCCACCGCCGACGACGAGAACGTTCACTCGCTGCCCTCCCCGTGCGTCTCGATCACTTCCAGGTGGGCGCGCGCGATCTTCGCCCACGGGCTGCCGGCGTCGAGCTCCAGGTACCGCTGCCAGTGCCGCACGGCCTCGTCGCCGCGGCCGGAGCGCGCGAGGGCGCCGGCGAGGTTGAAGTGCGCGTCGGCATAGTCCGGCGAGACGTCGAGCGCGCGGCGATAGCAGCGAATCGCGCCGTCGACGTCTCCGCTGTCCTCATTGAGCGAGCCGAGGTTGTACGCGGCCTCCGCGCAGTCCGCGGCCTCGCGGAGGGCGCGGTCGTACGCGACGCGCGCGTCGTCGTAGCGGCCCATGCGGTGCAGCAGCAGCCCGAGGTTGTTCCAGGCCGCGGCGTACGTGGGGTCGATGGCGACGACGCGCCGGTACGCGTCGACGGCGTCGTCCCACTGCGAGGGATCGGCGTCCCACTCGCTGGCGCGCTCGAACCACGTCTCGGCCTGCTCGGCGGGCGGCGCCAGCGGGCGCACGAGACCGGTGACGAGCGTCGCCTCGGCGGTCTTCTCCAGATTGCCGGCGTCGAGATCGAGCACGGTCTGGCCCGTGCGCGGATCGAAGCGCACGCGCTCGGATTCCACCAGCACGCGGCCGCCGTCGAGCACCAGGCGCATCTCGGCCAGGGGCTGCCGCACCTCGGGGTCGCGCCGTCGAAGCGCGTCGAGCGCCTGTCGTATCTGCCGCACCGACGCTCCCGAGTCGAGCAGCGCGGTGGCCGCGCGCAGGGCAAGCAGCTCCCGGAAGGTGTAGCGCAGCGCGTGGAGCAGGTTCAGGCGCTTGAGCTGCGCCGCGCGTTTCGGCGTGAGCGTGAGAATGCGCGTGAGCTCGCGCAGGCCGTAGATGCGCTCGGTCATGACGCGCTCCCCGTCGGTCGGCTCAGTGGCGGAAGTGGCGGATACCCGTGAACACCATGGCCATCCCGCGCTCGTCCGCGGCGGCGATGACCTCCGCATCGCGCAGGGACCCCCCGGGCTGGATCGCGGCGGTCGCGCCGGCGCCGGCCACGACGTCGAGGCCATCGCGGAACGGAAAGAAGGCGTCGGACGCGCACACCGTGCCGTCGGTGGACAGGCCGACCTCGCGCGCGCGCATGACGGCCAGCCGCGCGGAGTCGACGCGGTTCATTTGCCCGGCGCCGACACCGATCACCTGCTCCGCCGTCGTCAGCACGATCGCGTTGGACTTGACGTGCTTGCCCACGCGCCAGGCGAAGCGCAGCGCGCGCATCTCCGCCTCCGTCGGCGCCCGCCGCGTGACGACCTTGAGCGCGGCCGGATCGAGATCGGACTGGTCGATATGCTGCGCCAGCAGCCCGCCGAGCACGCTGCGAAACTCCGGCAGCCGGCCGGGCGGCGCCTGACGATCGCAGGGCACCTCGAAGACACGGCACTTCTTCTTGGTGCGCTGCAGCTCCTCCAGCGCATCCGGCGCGTACGACGGCGCGAACAGGATCTCGACGAAAATGCCCGAGAGCGCCTGCACCACCGCCATGTCGAGCGTGCGGTTGACGCCGACGATGCCGCCATAGATCGAGACCGGATCCGACGCCTTGGCGCGCGTCATCGCCGTGCCGACGTCCGGGCCAAGCGCGGCGCCGCACGGATTGGTGTGCTTGATCACGACGGCGGCGGGCTCATCGAACTCGAGCAGCAGCCCCAGCGCCGCCGAGAAATCCAGGACGTTGTTGTAGCCGAGCTCCGGACCATGCAGCGGCTTGGCGGCCGCCAGGCCGATCGCGGGCGCGCCCGCGAGGCGATAGAACGCCGCCGCCTGGTGCGGATTCTCGCCGTACTTCAGCGCCGCGGCGCGCTCGCCGTCCAGCCTCAGCGATTGGGGGAATTCGGCTCCCGGCGTCGCAGTGCCGGTGAGATAGCTTGCGATCGCGCGGTCGTACTCCGCCGTCCGCGCGAACGCCTCGCGCGCGAGACGCCGGCGCGTGGCGTCGGAGAGCACTCCGTCGCTGCGCTTGAGCTCGTCCAGCACTGCCGAGTACTGCGAGGGGTCGGTGACCACGGCGACCGCGGCGTGGTTCTTGGCCGCCGCGCGGATCATCGTCGGGCCGCCGACATCGATCTGCTCGATCGCCTCGGCGGTGGTGACTCCTGCGCGCGCGACAGTCTGCTCGAACGGGTAGAGCGCGACGATGACGAGGTCGATCGGCGGAATGCCGTGACGCTCCAGCGCGGCCAGATGTTCGGGGACGTCGCGGCGGGCGAGGATCCCGCCGTGGATTTTCGGGTGCAGCGTCTTCACGCGTCCGTCCATCATCTCGGGAAATCCGGTGACGTCGGAGACGTCGCGCACGGCGACGCCCGACTCGCGCAGCAGCTTCGCGGTGCCGCCCGTCGACAAGATCTCGATGCCGAAGCCCGTCAGGCCTTTCGCCAGCTCGACCACGCCGGTCTTGTCGTGGACGGACACGAGCGCGCGCCGAATCTTCATCGTCCCTCCTTGCCACGGTCCTTGACGCTCACGCGGCGCCCGACGACCTCCAGTCGTCCCTCGGCGAACAGTCGGACGGCCGCGGGATACAGCCGGTGCTCCTCGGCCAGGATGCGCGCCGACAGCGTCTCTTCGGTGTCGCTGGGCAGGACCGGAACAGCCGCCTGCAGGACGATCGGGCCGCTGTCCAGGCCTTCGTCGACGAAATGCACGGTGGCGCCCGCAACCTTCGCGCCGTGCTCGAGCGCCTGCCGCTGCGCGTGCAGCCCCGGAAATGCCGGGAGCAGCGAGGGATGGATGTTGAGCGCGCGGCCGGCGAATGCGTCGGTGTAGACGCGCGAGAGGATGCGCATGAAGCCGGCGTTGCAGACGAGCCCGACCTGGCGGCGGTCGAGCTCGCGCACCAGCGCCGCATCGAATTCCTCACGCGAGACGAAATCCTTGGGATTCAACCACAGCGCCTCGACACCGGCGGCACGCGCGCGGTCCAGCGCCGGCGCTTTTTCGCGATCGGAGATCACGACAACCACGCGCGCGGGGAAGTCCGGTGCCGCGGACGCGTCGAGCAGCGCCTGGAGGTTGCTGCCACGACCCGAGACGAGGACCGCCACGTGAAGCCGCGAGGGATTCACGCGGCGTCACGCCTCCGCGAAGGCGCATGCGTATGCAGGCCGCAGATGTGACAGCGTCCGACCGGGCGCATGATCGTCGAGTCGCGCGGGAAGACCTGCGCCATGCTCCAGTCCAGCGAAACTTGAAGTTGCTTGCGGAAGCCGACGAGCTTCAGCAGGTGCAGCGCGTTCCAGAACAGCCACGCGAAGTAGCCCGAGAACCGCAGCCCGAGCACCTCCACCACCGCGTCGCGCTCCCCGAGCGAGACCAGCATGCCCTGAGGCGCGAACTGAATGGTGCCGAGCGGCCGGCCCGCGAGCTCTGCGATGATGTTGTCGGCGGCCAGGCGCGCCTGCGCGAGCGCCGCGGGAATGATCGGGATGGACGCCTCGGCGTTGTCCTCGATCGTCACCGCATCGCCGGCGCCGTAGACGTCGGGATGCATCTTGAGCTGCATCGTCGGCCGCGTCACCAGCCGCCCCAGACGATCACGCTCGGCGTCGATGTGCGCCAGCGCGGGATGGCCCGTCACCCCGGCGGCCCACACGGTCATGCCGACGGGGATCTGCTCGCTGCCGCCGACCTCGACGGCGCCCGCCAGCACGCGAGTCACGCGTGTGCCGGTGCGGACCTCGATGCCCTCGCGCCCGAGCTTCCGCCGCGCGCGCTCGGCCAGCGTCGGATGCACGCCGCGTAAGATTTCCCGGCCCGCCTCGATGAGGAGCAACCGATAGTCCCCGGGATCGATGCCGCGATAGCGCGGCACGATGTAGCTGTGAAAGAAGTCCTGCAGTTCGGCGATGAGCTCCACGCCGGTGTATCCGCCGCCGACGACGCAGACCGTCAGCATCCGGCGGCGGACGGCGGGATCGGGCTCGTGGTCGGCGTGCTCGGCCGCGTCCAGGATGTGATCGCGCAGCCCGATCCCGTCCTCGAGCCATTTGTAGCCGAGCGCGTGCTCCTCCACGCCCGGCACGCCGAAGCTCGGCACGGTACTGCCCATCGTGATCACGAGGCGGTCGTAGGGCTCGACACCCTCGGCCATGATCACGCGGCGGCCGGCAAAGTCGATGTCGGTGACCGTGTCGCGCCGGAAGCGGAAGCGGCGGGCGCCGCGGATGTCGCGGATCGGCTGCACGATGTGGCGCGGCTCGACCATCGAGGACGCGACCTGGGGCAAGAGCGGCGTGAACAGCAGGTAGTTGCGGTCGCTGATCAGCAAGATTTCGACATCGCCGCGCCGCCGCAGCCGCCGCTCGAGGACGCGCACGGCTTCCATGCCCGCGAACCCGCCGCCGAGAACGACGATGCGCATCAGCGCGTGACCTCGACGCCGCGCGCGCCCGCCACGATCTCGCCAATGGCCGTCACCGTCTCCCCCGCCGTCGTAAGCACCTCGCGCGCGCGATCCGCCTCCGCGGCGCGGACGATGACCACGTAGCCCACGCCGAGATTGAACGCGCGCAGCATCTCCTCGTCACTGACCCGGCCCGCGTCGCGCAGCGTCGCGAAAACGTCCGGCTCGCGCCACGCCGAGCGCCGAAGCACCGCGCGGCAGCCGTCGGGCAGCACACGCGGGACGTTGCCCGTGAGGCCGCCGCCGGTGATGTTGGCCATCGCCGACACGGGTACCGCCGCGAGCAGCGCCTTCACCGCCGCCGCATAGATTCGCGTCGGCTCGAGGAGGACATCGCCGACGCTGCGTCCCGTCCCGGGCAACGGCGCATCCACGCTCAGTCCCAGCACGTCGAACACGATGCGGCGCGCGAGGCTATACCCGTTGCTGTGCAACCCCGAGGAGGCCAGGCCCAGCACGACGTCGCCGGGCTTCACGGCGGCGCCGTCCACGATGCGCTCCCGCTCGACGATCCCGACGGCGAAGCCAGCGAGATCGTACTCGCCGGGCGCATACAGATCGGGCAGCTCCGCCGTCTCGCCGCCGATCAGCGCGCAGCCGGCGCGCCGGCAACCCTCGGCGACGCCGCGCACCAGGGCCTCGACACGCGCGGGGTCGAGTTTGCCGATGCCGATGTAGTCGAGGAAGTAGAGCGGCTCCGCGCCGTGCACGAGCAGGTCGTTGACGCCCATGGCGACGAGGTCGATCCCCACCGTGTCGTGCCGGTCCGCGAGAAAGGCGACCTTGAGCTTGCTGCCGACGCCGTCGGTCGACGACACGAGCACCGGCTCGCGATACCCGCTCGGCACACGGACGAACCCGGCGAAAGCCCCGATGCCGCCGAGAACCTCGGGCCGGAGCGTGGCCTTCGCGAGCGGTGCAATGCGCCGGACCGCCTCGTCGCCGGCTTCGATGTCGACTCCGGCGTCACGATACGTGAGCGGCTTCATCGCCTCAGACGTCGAAGAGGTGCAGCTGCGGCGTGGGATCGGGCTCGATGCCGACCTTGTAGGCGCCGGTGAAGCACGCGTGGCAGAAGCTGGCGGGATCGCTGCCGGTCGCCTTGAGCATGCCGTCGAGCGAAAGATAGCCGAGCGAGTCCGCGCCGAGATAGCGGCAGATCTCGTCGACCTGGTGACTCGACGCGATCAGCTCCTTGCGCGTCGGCGTGTCGATGCCGTAGTAGCACGGCCACTGGATCGGCGGCGACGAGATGCGCATGTGCACTTCGCGCGCGCCGGCGTTGCGCAGCATGCGAACGATCTTGCGGCTGGTGGTGCCGCGCACGATCGAGTCGTCGACGACCACCACGCGCTTGCCCTGCAGCATCTCGGGCATCGGGTTGAGCTTCACCTTCACGCCGAAGTGCCGGATGCCCTGCTTGGGCTCGATGAACGTCCGGCCCACGTAGTGGTTGCGGATCAGTCCCATCTCGTACGGCGTCCCCGACTCCTCCGAATACCCGAGCGCGGCGCTGGTGCCCGAGTCCGGCACGGGGATGACGATGTCGGCCTGCACGGGATGCTCGCGCGCCAGCTGATGCCCCATCGCCTTGCGCACGGTGTGGACGTTGCGGCCCCACAGCGCGGAGTCCGGCCGAGCGAAGTAGACGTACTCGAATACGCACGCGAGCTTCTCGCCGGGCGGGAAGGCCCGTACCGAGCGCGGGCCGTCGTCGTCGATCACCAGAATCTCGCCCGGCTCGACGTCGCGCTCGAGCTTGGCCTCCATGAGGTCCAGCGCGCACGTCTCCGAGGCGACCACCCACGCGTCCTCCAGCCGGCCCAGCGTCAGCGGCCGGAAGCCGTAGGGATCGCGGATCGCGTACATCGCGTCGGGCGTCAGCACCAGCAGCGAATAGGCGCCCTTGACCTGCGCCAGCGCGTGGCGGAGCTGCTCTTCGAGCGTGCCCGACGGCGCGCGCGCGAGCAGGTGCAGGATCACCTCGGTGTCCGACGTCGACTGAAAGATCGCGCCGTCGCGCTCCATATCCTTGCGGAGCGTGTCGGCGTTCGTCAGGTTGCCGTTGTGCGCGATGGAGATCGGACCGCGCGCGGTGTTCGCGGTGATCGGCTGCGCGTTCTTGAGGTTGGACGAGCCCGCCGTCGAGTAGCGCACGTGGCCGATCGCGCGGTGTCCGGGCAATCGCCGCAGCCGCTCGGGATGGAAGACGTCGGCCACCCATCCCATCGCCTTCTCGGTGTGGAAGGCGTGGCCGTCGGTGGCCGCGATCCCCGCCGACTCCTGGCCGCGGTGCTGGAGCGCGTAGAGGCCGAGGTAGGTGACGTTCGCGGCCTCTGGATGGTTCCAGATGCCGAACAGCCCGCACTCGTCGTGGAACCGGTCGTCGTCACGCCATGTGGCGCTCAAAGCCGCTCCTCCACGCGTGTTCGATGCGATCCACAGCCACATCCACCATCACGCCGCGCTCGACGCGCACGCTCAGCCGCTCACCGCCCGTCGTGCCGATCCACCGCCACGGGATTGCCGACTCCGCCATCAGCGCCTCGAACTCGCGCTGTCGTGCCGGCTCGACCGTCACGAGCACCCGTGAGGGTCCTTCGCCGAACAACGTCTCGTCGAGGCGCCGCCCCGTCGGCAGAGTCACCTCACAGCCGATCCCGGCGGTCCCGGTCGCGCGTGTGCCCGTCACACAACTCTCCGCCAGGGCCACCGCGAGTCCGCCCTCCGCACAATCGTGCGCCGCCGTCACCAATCCGGCCCCGACCGCGGCGCGCACCGCCGCTTGCACACGACGCTCGAGCTCGAGATCCAGGGGCGCGAGCCGTCCCGCCACGCGAGCGTGCAGCGCCCACAAATACTCCGATCCGCCGAGGCTCACCGCGTCGGGACCGAGCAGCGCGATCCGCTGCCCCGCGCCCTTGAACCACTGCGTCGTCAGCCGGCCTGCGTCCTCGAGCACGGCCACCACACCCACGATGGGCGTCGGAAGGATGGCCTGGCCGGAGGTCTCATTGTAGAAGGAAACGTTGCCGCCGACCACCGGGACCTCGAGCGCGCGGCACGCCTCGGCGATGCCGTCGATCGCTTCCGCGAATTGCCACAGGATTTCGGGCCTCTCCGGCGAGCCGAAGTTCATGCAATCGGTGACGCCGAGTGGCCGGCCGCCCGCGCACGATACGTTGCGCGCCGCCTCGCACACGGCCATGGCCGCGCCGCGGCGCGGATCGAGTACGACCTGGCGTCCGTTGCCATCGGTCGAGATGGCGATTGCCCGCCGCGTCCCCTTGATGCGCAGGACGGCGGCGTCCGACCCGGGCAGCACGAGCGTGTTCGTCCCGACCTGCTGGTCGTACTGGCGGTACGCCCATTCCTTTGAGGCGATCGTCGGCGTGCCCATGAGTCGTACGAGCGTCTCGCCGTAGTCTTTCGGCTCCGGAAGCGACAGCGGCTCGAACGCGTGACGCTCCGCGAGCCACGACGGCGGCGTGTGCGGCTTTTCGTATCGCGGTCCGTCGGCCAGCGCGTCCACCGGCACGCGGGCGACTTCTTCGCCGTGATGGCGCACGACGAGCTCCGCGCCCGCCGTGACCTCGCCAATCTTCACCGCGTCCAGCTCCCATTTGGCGAAGGCCTGGCGGAGCTCTTCCTCGCGTCCTCTGGCGCCGACGAGGAGCATCCGCTCTTGTGATTCGGAGAGCAGCAGCTCGTACGGCGTCATCTCCGTTTCGCGCTGCGGGACCGCCGAGAGCTCGACGTCCATGCCGGTGCCGCTGCGCGCGGGCATCTCGGAGGTGCAGCAGGCGAGCCCTGCCGCGCCCATGTCCTGAATGCCGACGACGGCGCCCGTGGCCATCGCCTCCAGACACGCCTCGAGCAGCAGCTTCTCGGTGAACGGGTCGCCAACCTGCACCGTCGGTCGCTTGCTCTCCGACTCGTCGTCGAAGGTCGCCGACGCCATCGTCGCGCCGTGGATACCGTCGCGACCGGTCTTGTTGCCGACGTAGAAGACCGGGTTACCGACGCCGTCCGCCCGCGCGCGGAAAATCCGGTCGGCGCGCACGAGGCCGACGCACATGACGTTCACGAGCGGATTGCCCGCGTACTCCGGCGCGAAGACGATCTCCCCGCCGACGGTCGGGCAGCCGAAGCAGTTGCCGTACCACGAGATGCCGGAGACGACGCCGTTGATCAGCTGCCGCGTCTTTAGATCGGCGGGATCGCCGAAACGCAGCGAGTCGAGGATCGCGATCGGGCGCGCGCCCATCGTGAAGATGTCGCGCAGGATGCCGCCGACCCCCGTCGCCGCTCCCTGGAATGGCTCGATGAAGGACGGATGGTTGTGGCTCTCCATCTTGAAGACCACCGCCCAGCCGTCGCCGATGTCCACGGCGCCCGCGTTCTCGCCCGGTCCCTGCAACAGGTGCGGCGCCCGCGTGGGCAGGCGCGAGAGGAAGACGCGCGAATGCTTGTAGGCGCAGTGCTCCGACCATAGCGCCGAGAACAGGCCGAGCTCGGTATAGGAGGGTTCGCGACCGAGCCGCTGGATGATGCGATCGTATTCGTCGGCCGTGAGGCCAAGGCCCCGCGCGAGGTCGAGAGTGACCTTCGGCTCAGTCCCGGCCAAACAACCTCCGGCTCAGCGCTTGAGGAACGTGCCGTCCTCGACCAGCGTGCCGAGGAGCGACTGGAACAGCAACAGCCCGTCGGTGCCGCCCATCGCCGTCTCCGCCGCACGCTCGGGGTGCGGCATGAGCCCCAGCACAGTGCCGGTTTCATTCACGATGCCTGCGATGTTCTCCACCGAGCCGTTCGGATTGGCGGCCTTCACCACCTGCCCGTCGGTCGTCGCGTACCGGAACACGATGCCGTGGCGTGCCTTCAGAGCCGCAAGCGTCGGCGGGTCGGCGTAGTACTTTCCCTCGCCGTGCGAGATCGGCATCGTGAGGACCTGCCCGGAACGCAGCCCACGCGTGAACGGCGTGTCGACGTTCTCAACGAGGAGATGTGTGGACTGGCAGCGGTACTGCAGACATTCGTTGCGCATCAGCACGCCGGGCAGCAAGCCCGCTTCGCAGAGGATCTGGAAGCCGTTGCACGAGCCGAGCACGTACCCGCCCTGGGCCACGAAGTCGCGCAGCGCTTCGACCACCGGCGACTTGCCGGCCACCGCGCCGGCGCGAAGGTAATCGCCGTAGGAGAACCCCCCGGGGAGCACGACGCAGTCCAGGTCGGCGAGATTGCGGTCGCGGTGCCACACGTACTTCACGGGCTGCCGGATCACTTCCGAGATCACATAGTGGAAGTCGCAGTCGCTCCAGGTGCCCGGAAACACCACGACGCCGAATCTCATGAGCTCGTTGGTCTCCTCTCGCGGCGCGCGCCGCGTCTCACGACGGCGGCGGACGTCGTCATCTTACCGGAGCGCCTCTCGGGGGGCAAGGCGCTCGCCCTCGACGGCTTCGATCGTGTAGTCCTCGAGGATGGTATTGGCGAGTAGTTTCCGACACATCTCGTCCACGCGCTGCCGCGCGGCCGCGGGCGTGGCGGCATCCACGTCGACATCGATCAGCTTGCCGACCCGGAGCTCGCGCGCGTCCCCGAAGCCGAGCCCCGCCAGGGCCCGCTGCACGGCCGCGCCCTGGACGTCCAGGATCCCGGGCTTGAGCCGAATCAGCACCCTCAGCTTCATTGGCGCGCCAGCTCCCCAACCAGGCGCCGGTACACCTCCTGGTAGGCGTCCTCGACTCCGCCCAGATCGCGGCGGAACCGGTCCTTGTCGAGCTTCTCCCGGGTGGCGCGGTCCCAGAGCCGGCAGGTGTCGGGCGAGATCTCGTCGCCGAGGTAGAGCTTGCGGCCGGCGCGGCCGAACTCGAGCTTGAAGTCGACCAGGATGAGGTCGCGCTTGAGCATGTGCGGGCGCAGGACAGAATTGATCTTCAGCGCCATGCGCTTCATCCACGCCAGCTCCGCCGGGGTACCCAGCGCCATCATCCGTACGTGATCGTCATTGATCATCGGATCGCCGAGCGGGTCGGACTTGTAGTAGAGCTCAACGATCGGCTGCTTGATCGGCGTGCCCTCTTCCAGGCCGGTGCGCTTGGCGAGGCTGCCCGCGACGACGTTGCGCACGATCGTCTCGATCTTGATGATGTCCAGGCGGCGGCACAGCATCTCGCGATCCGAGAGCGTGCGGATGTAGTGCGTCGGCACGGCGGCCTTGGCCAGCCGCTCGAAGAGTGTTGCCGACATGCGGTTGTTCACCACGCCCTTGCCGACGATCGTCCCCTTCTTGAGCGCGTTGAAGGCGGTGGCGTCGTCCTTGAAGTACTGGATGACGAGGCTCGGATCGCTGGTGGCGTAGACGATCTTCGCCTTGCCTTCGTAGAGCTTGGCCTGTTGCTCGACGTCGATGCTGGCTGGCTGGCGCTTCACTCGAATCCTCCCCGGGCTCAGGCGAGTCCCGCGCGGCGAAAAACGGCGTTGACGTTTCGCAAATACCACAACGGATCGAAGCACGCCTTGAGATCGGCCGGCGCCAGGTGCTCGGTCACCGCGGGATCCGCCGCGAGCAGCTCGTAGAACGAGCGCCGCTCGCGCCAGGCCCGCATCGAATTCTTCTGGACCAGCTCGTACGCCTTCTGCCGTGCGAGCCCGGCGTCGGTCAGCTTCAAGAGCACGCGCTGCGAGTAGATGAGCCCGTACGAGCGCTCGAGGTTTTCCGCCATGCGCGCCGGATCGACTTCGAGGCCCTCGATGATGAACGCGGTGAGGTCGAGGATGTAGTCGAGCGCGATGGTCGCGTCCGGCAGCACGATGCGCTCCACGGACGAATGACTGATGTCGCGCTCGTGCCACAGGGCGACGTTCTCCAGCGCGGCCGTCGCATGGCCGCGCAGCAGACGCGCCAGGCCGCAGATGCGCTCGGCGAGCTCGGGGTTGCGCTTGTGCGGCATGGCGCTCGAGCCCTTCTGCCCCTCGCCGAACGGCTCCTGGGCCTCCAGCACTTCCGTCCGCTGCAGGCCCCGGATTTCGAGCGCGATCTTCTCGAGCGAGGCCGCGACGATGGCCAGCGTCGACATCGCCTCGGCGTGGCGGTCGCGCTGAACGATCTGGGTGGAGACGGGCTCGACGCCGAGACCGAGATCGCGGCACACCTCTTCCTCGACTTCAGGCTCGACGTGCGCGAACTGGCCCACCGCGCCGGAAAGCTTGCCGACGGCGACGGTCTCGCGAGCCCGGCGCAAGCGCTCGAGGTTCCGTCCCGCCTCGACATACCAGACGGCCACCTTGAGGCCGAAGCTCGTCGGCTCGGCGTGCACGCCGTGCGTGCGCCCCACGATCAGCGTGTCCTTGTGCTTCACCGCAAGCGCGCCGAGCGCCCGCCGCAGCCGCTCCTGTCCCTGCAGCAGGAGATCGAGGGCGTCGCGAAGCTGCAGCGCGGTGGCGGTGTCCCACACGTCGTTGGTGGTGAGGCCGATGTGCACGAAGCGCGAGTCGTCGCCGAGTTGCTCTTCGAGACTCGTCAGCAGCGCGATCATCTCGTGCTTGACGCGCTGCTGGATGGTGAGGATGCGTTCGATGTCGACGCGCAGCGCGCGAATCCGGGGCATGACGTCGGCAGGAATGCGGCCGCGGCGCGCGTACGCCTCGCACGCCGCGATCTCCACCCGGAGCCACGCCTGGTACTTCGCGGCCTCGCTCCAGAGACGTCCCATGGCGGGCCGGGTGTACCGCTCGATCACGCCGTCACCTTACCGGAAAAGCTCACGGATTGGTAGGGGGGCGGCCCGCGAGCCACTACAGACAGCGGTCGAGCCGTTCGTTGGCCGCCGAACACGGCGCACGCTATGGTGAATTCGCGTGCTCCTGCGGTCCCGCTCCTAGCCGCACGCGGGCCCCAACACCCGGCGTTGGGAACATTTTTCGCGAGGGCCACTCATGCGCATCCGCGTTCGTTCGTTCGCGTGGGTTATCGTGTCGGCTCTCGTCGTGGCGGGCTGCGGCGGAACGGACGCCGCCAAGCGTGGTGTCGAGGAGTTCCGGTCACGCGCCGCGCAGCGCTCGTACGCCGAGATCTATCGCGCCGGCGCCGCGGAGCTGCGGCAGGGCACGACGGAAGAGCAGTTCGCGCGATTCATGACGGCGGTTGACCGCAAGCTCGGTGCGTGGCAGTCGGCTGAGGAGCCCGCATGGAATGTGATGCGCGGGACGGCCGGTCATCTGGTGCGGCTGACCTACCAGTCCCAGTTCGAGCGCGGCGGCGCGAACGAGCAGTTTCTGTGGCGCGTCGACCACGGCGAAGCGATCCTGCTCGGCTACCACGTGAACTCGCCGCTGCTGGCCGCACAGTAGTGGCGTGACTCTTCGCAAAGATCGACCTCAGCATCGACTCGCGTAGGATAGTCGCGTGCCCTGGATCTCCGCGTTGACGCGCATGCCGTGGCGCCTGCTCGTCGAACATGCTCCCGCGATCGTCGATACCGCGCGCCGGTTCTACGCTGGCTCGCTCTACCGGCGCACTCGGTACGCGCCCGGCGAGCGACCGACCGACAGTCTCGAATCGCTTCGGCGCGCCATCGAGCAGCTGGAAGCGCGGGAGCTGCAGCAGACGGCGCTCATCGAGCAGATCGCCAAGCAGGTGCAGGACGTGACGACGGCGCTCGAGGTGCTGCGTGCGCGCGTGCGGTGGTCGTTGGCTGGTGCGGCGGTGGCGGTCGCCGTGGCGCTCGCGACCGCGCTCTTCCTGGGACGCTGAGCGGCTAGTTCCTCAGCTCCGCGGGCAGGTTGCGCCGGTCGAGCGGGCCCAGCGTGGTGAGCGCCAGCTGGTCCTCGTCCAGCAGCTCCGCCACGAGCGCCTGCACCTCGTCGTGCTTCACCCGGTCGATGGCGCCGAGCATCTGATCGAGCGTGAGGAACGAGCCGAAGTGCAGCTCGTGCTTGGCCAGGCGGTTCATCCGGCTCGATGTGGACTCGAGCGACAACATCAGGCTGCCCTTGAGGTGCTCTTTCGCGCGCTTGAGCTCGTCCGCCGTCACACCCTGCTTCTTGGCGTCGCGCAGCTCTTTGAGGGTGGACTTCAGCATCTTGCTGAAGTTCGGCGGATCGGTCGCCGCATAGACGTAGAGCGTGCCCGTGTCCGCGTACGACTGAATCCCGGAGTGGATCGAGTACACGAGCCCCTGACGCTCGCGGACTTCCTGGAAGAGCCGCGACGACATGCTGCCGCCGATCACGTCGTTGAGCAGGAACAGCGCGTAGCGCTCCGGCGCCGAGTGGTGCAGCCCCGGAAACCCGATCACGACGTGCACCTGCTCCAGCGTCTTGTGAACCAGGTTGACGCCGGGAATGATGCGCGCCGGCTGCTGCACCCGGGGCGTCGGCTCATGCGTGAAGCCGTTGAAGCCGGCGCCGAACAGCTCCACCACGCGGTCGTGCGTGACGTTGCCGGCGACCGCGATGATGATCCGAGGCGGCACGTACTCTGCGCCGAAGTACGTGGACACCGCATCGCGTCCGAAGCTCTCCACGAGCTCGCGCGTGCCGAGAATCGGCTTGCCCAGCGGGTGGTTCGCCCAGATCTGTGCGGCGAACAGGTCGTGGATCACGTCGTCCGGCGTGTCCTCGACCATCTTGATCTCTTGCAGCACGACGGATTTCTCGCGCTCGAGCTCCTCGGGGTCGAACAGCGGCCGTAGCAGGATGTCGGTCAAGAGATCGACGGCCAGCGGCAGGTGCTCGTCGAGCACCTGGACGTAGAAGCAGGTGTGCTCCTTCGTTGTGAAAGCATCCATCTGACCGCCGACCGAGTCCATCTCGCGCGCGATGGCCTCGGCCGACCGTGTGGCCGTCCCCTTGAAGACGAGATGCTCGATGAGGTGCGACATCCCGCCCCGGCCATCGACCTCATGGCGTGAGCCAGTCTCGACCCAGACTCCGACGGCGACCGACCGAACGTGAGGCATCCGCTCGGTGATGACCCTGATCCCGTTCGGCAGGACGCTCTTGCGGTAGTCTTCGGTCACGTGCTCAGGCCCTGGGTGGATTGGCCGCGTTGGGGTTCTTGATCTTTTCTTTGTCGGCCAGCGCGGGCTGCTCGCGGAGCGCGATCTTCCGCGAGAGCCGCATCTTGCCGTTGCCGTCGATCTCGATCACCTTCACGAGCACCTCGTCGCCCTCGGTCAGCACGTCCTGGACCGCGCGGATCCGGCTCTCCGCGATCTGCGAGATGTGCAAGAGCCCCTCGGTGTTCGGAATGACCTCGACGAAGGCGCCGAACTCGACGATCTTCTTGACCTTCCCGAGGTAGATCCGGTCCAGCTCGACCTCGCGGCAGATGTCCTGGATGATGCCGACGGCCTTCTGCACGGCGGCGCTGTCGGGGGCGAACACCGTGACGCGGCCGTCGTCCTCGACGTCGATCTTGGTGCCCGTTTGCTCCTGGATGCCGCGGATGACCTTGCCGCCGGGGCCGATGATCTCGCGGATCTTCTCGGGCCGGATCTTGATGGTCACGAAGCGCGGAGCGTAGGGCGACAGCTCGGGCCGCGGCTTCTCGAGCGCCTCGCGCATCTTCGCCAGCACGACCATGCGCGCCTCGCGCGCATTCTGCAGCGCCGTGCGCATGACTTCGATCGACACGCCCTTGATCTTGATGTCCATTTGCAGCGCGGTCACGCCGCGCTCGGTGCCGGCCACCTTGAAGTCCATGTCGCCGAAGTGGTCCTCGGCGCCCATGATGTCGGTGAGGATTCCGTAGCGGTCGCCCTCTTTGATCAGCCCCATCGCGATGCCGGCGACGTGGCTCTTCAGCGGGACGCCGGCGTCCATCAGCGCCAGCGAGGCGCCGCAGACCGTCGCCATCGACGACGAGCCGTTGGACTCGAGAATGTCCGAGACCACGCGGATCGTGTACGGAAACTCTTCCTTCGTCGGCAGGATCGCCTCGACGGCACGCTCGGCCAGCGCACCGTGGCCGATGTCGCGTCTCGACGGCGAGCCGAAACGCCGTACTTCGCCGACCGAGAACGACGGGAAGTTGTAGTGGAGCAGGAAGTGGCGGTACGACTCGCCTTCCAGCGCCTCGACCTTCTGCTCGTCGCTCTTGGTGCCGAGCGTGGCGGACACGAGCGCCTGGGTCTCGCCGCGGGTGAACAGAGACGAGCCGTGGGCGCGCGGGAGGTAACCGGTCTCGATGGTGATTGGCCGGATCTCGTTCGGCTTGCGGCCGTCAAGCCGCAGATGCTGGTCGACGATCATGCGACGCAGCTCGGCCGACTCTGCCGCCTCGAAGGCCGTTCGCGCCTGCGCCTTCTTCGACTCGTCGGCGCCAAGGGCGGCCCACACCTCTTCGAACACGTGATTCACTGCGGCCGCGCGAGCGTGCTTGTCTGGCGTGCTCAGCGCGTCAGCCAGCTTGGCCTTCGCCAGCTCGCGCACGCGGGCCTCGATGGCGGGATCGCGCCCGGCGTTGGGATCAAACGCCCAGCGCGGCTTGGCCGCGGGCCCGGTGAGCTCACGCTGCGCCTTCGCGAGGCGCCTGCAGTGGTCGTGACCGAAGGCGATCGCCTCCAGCATCGTTTCCTCGGGGACTTCCTTCGCGCCTGCTTCCACCATCAGCACCGCGTCCTCGCTGCCCGCGATCACGAGCTCGAGACTCGAGGCGTTGCGCTGCTCCGTGGTGGGATTGACGATGAAACGGCCGTCGATCTGACCCACCCGCACCGCGCCGACCGGCCCGTCGAACGGAATTCCGGACAGGCACAGCGCCGCGGACGCGCCGTTGATGGCGAGCACGTCGGGATCGTTCTCCTGGTCGCCCGAGACGACGAGGCAGATGACCTGGACCTCGTTCGTGAAGCCCTCGGGGAACAGCGGCCGGATCGGTCGGTCGATGAGCCGGGACGTCAGCGTCTCCTTCTTCACGGGGGCGCCTTCGCGCTTGAAGTAGCCGCCGGGGATGCGGCCGCCGGCGTAGGCACGCTCCCGGTATTCCACGGTCAGGGGGAAGAAGTCTTGCCCCTCGCGGGCGCTCTTCGACGCCACGCACGTGGCGAGCACCATGCTGCCGCCGTAGCGGACGACGACCGCGCCGTCGGCCTGCTTGGCGACCTTGCCTGTCTCGAGCGACAGGGGCTGGCCGTTGATATCGAGTGAAACGGTGTGAGCCTGATTCATGTGAGCGCTTGTCCTCGCGATTCTGCCGGATCCCGGCGAACGCTTTGGGCCCCCGGGTTCATTCCGACCGAGGACCAGCCATGCACTGCAATACGAGCGGAAGCTATCGGCGGATTCCGAGCTTGTCGATGATCGTCCGGTACCGCCCCGTGTCCTTGTCCTTGAGATATTCCAGCAGCCCCCGCCGCTTCCCGATGAGCATTAGCAAGCCCCGCCGCGAGTGATGGTCCTTCGCGTGGCTCTTGAAATGCTCGGTCAGTCCGTTGATGCGCTCTGTTAGGAGCGCGATCTGAACCTCGGGCGAACCGGTGTCGCCTTCATGCGTCTTGAACTGCTCGATCAAGCTCTTCTTGCGGTCGACAGTCAGCGGCATCGGGGGGCCTCCAATCGCCTCGTCCCAGAGATAACTCCCCAGGGCGGGTTCCAAAAAACCTTTGTATCGTCTACAGATACGCGACACTCTATCACGGCGAGCATTCGAAGTAAAGGAATCGGGTCAGAGACGCTTTCGGGCCGTGTCGACGTCGTCGGCGATCTGAGCTCGGAGCGCATCGACGCTCGGGAATCGCCGCTCCTCCCTGATCCGAGACGTGAACGTCAGCCGAATGGTCTGACCGTACAGGTCGCCCGCGAAATCGAGGAGATAAGCCTCGACCGCCAGCGTGTCCCCACCGAAGGTGGGGCGCACCCCAATGTTGACCACGGCGCGATGGGCTTGCCCGGCAACCTCGGCCCCGCAAGCATAGACCCCCGAGGCGAGGAGCACAGGACGGTCGGGCGCGACGTTGGCGGTGGGAAAGCCGAGCGTCCGGCCGCGCCCTGCCCCGGGCACGACCTTGCCCGGCAACGTGTACGGCCGGCCGAGCATCCGTTCTGCGCTCGCGAGATCGCCGCGCCCGAGCGCCGCCCGGATCGCCGTCGACGACACCGGCACACCGTCGACGCTCAAGGGCTCGATCACGTCCACGCTGAAGCCGAGCCGTCCACCGAGGTCACGCAGCAGTGCCGCATCGCCCCGCGCGCCGCGGCCGAACCGGTGATTGAAGCCGACGACGACCTGTCGCGCCGCGAGCCGCTCGACGAGGACGTCCTTCACGAACGCCTCCGGCTCGATGGCGGCGACCTCCCGCGTAAATGTGAGCACCACCGTGCCGTCGACGCCGCAGCCCGCAATGAGGTCAAGCCGCTCCTCGAGCGTCGTAATCGCCTGCGGCGCCCGATCGGGCTGCAGCACCTCCAATGGGTTCGGCTCGAACGTGCACACGAGCGCCGAGGCGCCGGTGGCGCGGGCGTGCGCCACCGCGGCGCCGAGGATCGCGCGATGGCCGACGTGGACGCCGTCGAAGACACCCAACGCGACCGCGCTCGGCCGGCGCTCAGGCGGGACGGACGGAAGACCCCGGATGATCCGCATGCACGAGTCTCACGGGCTGTACGCTGCCACCCGTCACCGCCGTCTCGCCCACCCCGAGCAGGACACCGCTGCCGTCATACACGCGCGCGAGCGCGGCCGTCGCTATCGGTGGGCTGACGTCGGCTGGCTGGCCGTGCACGAAGCGCCGCGCGCCGGCGGCGTCGAGGCGGGCGGCCGGAAGGTGCGCGAGCGCCGCGTCGAGCGGCCGCAGTCGCGCCCAGAGCGTCGCCGGCGGCGCGTCCTCCAGCTCGCGCCAGGCCAGCGCGTCCGCCAGCGTGAACGGTCCCACGCGCGTGCGCCGCAGTCGCTCGACGGCCGCGCCGAACCCGAGCGCGGCGCCAACGTCGGCGGCGAGCACGCGCACGTACATCCCCTTGCCGCAGACGATGCGCAGCGTCGCTCGCGTGTCGGCCAATGCCTGCACGTCGATCGCGGCGACGCTGACCTCGCGCGGCTCGCGCTCGACCTCGACGCCCTCGCGGGCGAGCTCGTAGAGGCGGCGGCCTTCGTGGTGGACCGCCGAGTACATCGGCGGCACCTGACGCACACGGCCGACGAAGCCGCGACACACCGCCTCGACCCGATCGCGTGTGAGACCGATGACCGGGCTCTCGGACAGCACGCGGCCCTCGAGATCGTGCGTGTCGGTCGTTACTCCGAAGCGGATGGTGGCGACGTACTCCTTGTCCTGGTCCATCAGGTAGGGCGTGAGCTTGGTGCCCTCGCCGACAAGCAGCGGCAGCACGCCCGTCGCAGCGGGATCGAGCGTCCCAGCGTGACCGATACGCCGCACGCCTAGGCGCTTGCGCGCCAGCGCGACGGCGTCGAAGGACGTCGCCCCGGCGGTCTTGTCGAGAACGAGGATGCCCGACGACGACGCCGTCATCGCGGCGCGGCGAGCGCCGCGCTGACCGCTTCGAGCATCCGGCGCGTCACCGCATCGAGCGGCCCGCTGATGGTGCAGCCGGCGGCGCTGCGGTGGCCGCCGCCGCCGAACGCCGCCGCGATCCGGTTGACGTCGACGTCGCCCTTGCCGCGCAGGCTGACCTTCACGCGGCCGCCGCCGAGCTCGCGCAGCAGGCAGGCGACCCTCACGCTGCCGATCGAGCGCGGATAGTTCACGAGCTCCTCCGACTCGATGAAGCGCTCCGGCACGGCGCCAGCCGGCAGCGCGAGCCACGCCACGCGGCCGTCCTCGCTGACGCGTACGCGTGCGAGCGATTCGCCGAGCAGGCGCAGCGCATCGGGGGCGCGCCGCTCGTAGAGCGCGGAGGAGACCACGTCGGGCCGGGCGCCGGCCTCGGTGAGCGCGGCGGCGATCCGAAATGTCTCCGGCGTGACGTTGGAGTAACGAAACGAGCCCGTGTCCGTGTGCAGCGCGGTGAACAGATTCGTCGCGATGGACGACGTCAGCGGCGCGCGGAGCGCCGTCAGCAGCCGATAGACCATCTCGCCCGTCGCGGCCGCGTCGACGTCGATCCAGTCGACGGTGCCGTAGCGGCGGTTGTCGGGATGGTGGTCGATGTTGACGATCATCGGCGACGCGCGCTTGGCCGCGTCGATCAGCCCCTCGGTACGGTCGGGGTTCGGACAGTCGGTCAGGACGGCGAGATCGAAGGCGCCCCCGAGCGTTTCGAGGACCTGGTAACGCTCGACGCCGGGCAGAAAGGACAGCGCGCCGGGCGCCGGATGCGGACCTCCGGAGACGACCGACCAGCCGCGCGCCTGCAGCGCCTCGGCGATCGCCAGCAGCGTCCCCAGCACGTCCGCGTCGGGATGGACGTGGCCGAGCATGAGCACGCGGCCCGGCGCGCGGTCGAATGCCTTCACGACCTCGGCGGGAACGCGCGCGGCGTCAGGAGCCAGAGGCGCGCACCTGCTTGAGGATGGACTGGATCTTCGCCGCGTGCTCGAGCGAGTGATCGGGACGGAAGTCGAGCTCAGGGGTGACGCGCAGGTCCAGGTGCTGGCGCAGCCAGTTGCGCACGAATCCGCGCGCGCTCTCCAGCGCCGCCAGCGAGGCCTTCCACTGCGCCTCGTCGCCAAGCACCGAGACGAAGATCTTGGCCGACCGCAAATCCTTCGACGTCTCCACCTCGGTCACGGTCACGAAGCCGAGGCGCGGGTCTTTCAGCTCGCGCTGCAGCAGCGTCGAGATCTCTTCCTTGATCAGTTGGTTGATGCGGTCCAGGCGCTTACCCTGCATCAGAGAATCTCCACCGTCGTGTCGAGCACCATGCCTTCCACGTGATCTTCGATGAAGTCCATGGCCTTGGACACGACCTCATTGGCGTGACGCGCGTCGGACGACACGTACGCGACCGCGAGCGTGGCGCGTTGCCACGTGTCCTGGTGGTCGACCTCGGCCACCGAGACTTCGAAGCGGGCGCGCACCCGCTCCTTCAGCCCCTTGAGGACGTGGCGCTTGCCCTTCAGCGAATCCACGTCCGGCAGGTGCAACTCCACCATCCCGAGCGCCACGCGCGCGGCCACGGTCCCTCCCGCGCCGCGCTACAGCGTGCGCGCGACCTCTTCGGTCGAGAACACCTCGAGCACGTCGCCGCCCTGAATACCCGGCACGGCGTCGACGCCGATGCCGCACTCCTGGCCGTTGGGGACCTCGCGGACGTCGTCCTTGAACCGCTTGAGCGAGGTGACCGTGCCCTGACCGATGATGTCGTCGCCGCGCCGCACACGGACCTTGGCCCCGCGGACGATCTTGCCCTCCGCGACGTACGAGCCCGCGATGGGGCCGAGCTTGGAGATGACGAAGATCTGCCGCACCTGCGCGCGTCCGAGAATCGTCTCGCGGATCTCGGGCGAGAGCATGCCGGCCAGCGCGGCCCGGAGGTCGTTGATCGCCTCGTAGATGACGTTGTAGGCGCGCAGGTCGACGCCGTTGGCTTGCGCCTGCTGGCTCGCCTTGGGCTCGGCCTTCACGTTGAACCCGAGCACGATCGCGCCCGACGCGGAGGCGAGCATGACGTCGCTCTCGTTGATCGCGCCGACCGAGGAGTGGATCACCTTCAGCTTGACTTCATCCGTCGACAGCTGCTCGAGCGACTGCGCGAGCGCCTCGACCGAGCCCTGCACGTCAGCCTTGAGGATGAGACGCAGCTCCTTGACCTCGCCCGTCTGGATTTGCTTCTGCAAGCCCTCGAGCGTGATCCGCGTCGAAGCCTTGCCGGCGCCCTTCGCGCGGTCGGCGCGCATGGTGGCGATCTGCCGCGCCTTGCGCTCATCGGACACCGCGACGAGCACGTCACCCGCGGACGGCACGCCGGAAAGGCCGAGGATCTCGACGGGATCCGACGGTCCCGCGGAGCTGACCTTCTTGCCGCTCGGATCGATGAGGGCGCGGATACGGCCCGAGTAGGAGCCGACGACGATGGCGTCGCCTTCCTTCAGCGTGCCGTTCTGAATGAGCGCGGTCGCGACGGGACCGCGGCCGCGATCCAGCCGGCTCTCGATGATGACGCCCTTGGCCGCGCGGTTGGGATTGGCCTTCAGCTCGAGAATCTCCGACTGCAGCGCGGTCATTTCCAAGAGCTGCTCGATGCCGGTGCCCTTCTTCGCGGACGTCGGCACGAAGATCGTCTGCCCGCCCCAGTCCTCCGGCACGAGCTCGAGATTGGCCAGCTCGCGCTTGACGCGGTCGGGATCCGACTCGGGCTTGTCGATCTTGTTCACGGCCACGATGATCGGCACGTTGGCCGCACGCGCGTGGTTGATGGCTTCCTGCGTCTGCGGCATGACGCCATCGTCCGCGGCGACGACCAGGATGACGATGTCCGTCGCCTGCGCACCGCGTGCGCGCATGGCTGTGAACGCCTCGTGGCCCGGCGTGTCGAGGAACGTTACCTTGCCGTGGCTGGTCATGACCTGATACGCGCCGATGTGCTGCGTGATGCCGCCGAACTCCTTCTCGGCGACCTTTGACTTGCGGATCGCGTCGAGCAGCGACGTCTTGCCATGGTCGACATGGCCCATGACCGTGACGACGGGCGGGCGCAGCTGCTGCGCGCCGGTATCCGCGTCTTCGTCCTCGAGGATGTCGCCCTCGACCGAGCGGATCTCGACGTCGAAGCCGAACTTGTCGGCGACGAGCTTGGCCTCGGTCGGATCGAGCAGGTCGTTCACCATGCGCATGACGCCGAGCTCGAGCAGTCCCTTGATCACCTCGCCCGATTTGCGGCGCATCTTCTCCGCGAGCTCCGCCACGGTGACCGACTCCGGCACCCGGATGAGCTCACGCCGGACTTCGGCCGGCGGCGGAGGTGTCTCGACAACGGCCGCCGGCGGAATGACGCGAGCGACCGGCGGTTCGGCGACGGGCTTCAGCACCGGCGGTGCCGTGGCTGCGGGCGCCGCGGGGCGCGGCGCGGCTGGACGCGGTGGCGACGGCGGCGCCGCGGGACGCGGCGGCCC
>JBKOZH010000133.1:0-30660 GCA_046725765.1 Candidatus Methylomirabilota bacterium
GCGTGAAATTGAGCGAGAGATGGTGACCTTCGAGCCGCCAACCCCAGCGCGTGTCCGCGGCGGGCGTGCCGAAGACGGTGACCGAATAGTTATCGGGATCGCGCGTGAGGCCGCCGAAGGTCTCGAGCTGGCGCAGCACGCCCTCGAGCCGGACGACGTTGACCGCCTTGGCATAGCCGACGCCACTCAGACCGGCCTTCATCAGCTCGTGTGCCGCCGCGCGCGCGGCCGGCGGCATGTCGCGGAACGCCACGCCCTCGCGCCGGCGTGGGACGTAGTGCCAGTTGAGTCGCTCCTGATCGTCGAACGCGAACACCGCGGCGCGCCGGCCGGCATCGGAGAGCGCCGCGAGGAATGCGGTGGCAGCGGAGGCCATCGCCGTACGCGCTGCGTCGGCGACCTGCGCGAGCGCCGGCGCACTGAGCGCCCACGTCACGCCGGCGGCTGCGGCGCCATGCAGCAGCCGGCGACGGGGGATGGGATGCGACACGGCTACAAGTACTTGACCGTGCAGCCGTACGCGCGTGTGATCGGCGTCTTCACCGGCTGACCGGCGGCAACGTCCGCCAGCGCCGCGCGCACGTAGTTCTGCGCGCCCTCCACGTCCGCCTTGCGCGACGTCGGCCTGTCGTCGATCGCGCCCGCGTAGACGAGCGTCCCCGCACGATCCACGACGTACATGTGCGGCGTGTTGGTCGCGCCGTACATCTTGCCGACCGCGCCGTTGGGATCGAGCAGCACCAGCGACGGGCTCGCGTTGCGCTTCTTCGTGAGGGCATCGGCCTCGCCCGCGCTTACGTGGCCCTGGGCGCCGGGCGGCGACGAGATGATCGTCAGCCAGACCACGCCCTGCCCGGTCGCCTCTTTCTGTAGCGTTTGCATGTTGCCGGTCTCGTAGTGCTTACGCACGTACGGGCAGTCGTGGTTCGTCCACTCGAGCACGACGGTCTTGTCGCGATAGTCGCCGAGGCTCACCGGCTGGCCGGTGGTCGCGGTGGACGTGAACCCAGGCGCGGCGGTCCCCACCTTCGCGACGCCCACGGCCCACGCCGGCGCGGGCACCGCCTTGGCGAGGGCGACGAAACCGGTGCCGGCGAGGAACGTACGACGGGTCAGGCTGCGATGGCTCATGGCGTCTCCTTGTCGAGTGCGTTGAGCACGATGGTCTCACTCAGGATCTGGGGGAGCACGGCCGGCGGCCGGCCAGCGCCCGCGGGATAAACCAGGTAGAGCGGAACCCCGTTCCGGCCGAATGCCCCGAGCACCTGCGTGATGCTGGGATCGCGGCGGGTCCAGTCGGCTTTGAGCGCGGTGACACCGTTGCGCGCGAATGCGTCGCTCACGGCTCGCGACCCCAGCGCGACGCGCTCGTTCACCAGACAGGTGATGCACCAGGCGGCCGTGACGTTGACGAACACCGGCTTGCCGGCCGCGCGCAGCTCGGCGAGCCGCGCGGCGCTGAACGGCTCCCAGCCCGCGCTCGTCGTCGCCACACGGCCCGCCGACGCCGCGCCCGCGAGCGTGCCGAGCGCGACGCTGACGGCGGCCAGCGCAATGGCCGCGAGCGTCGCCGCGCGGCGCCAGCGTGCCTGGGCCCCACGTGAAGTCTGGTAAAGCCACCCCGCGAAGCCGATCACCAGCAGTCCGGCGAGCGCGGCGGCCACGCCCTGCGGTCCCGCCTGCTGGCTCACCACCCACACCAGCCACGCCACCGTCGCGTAGAGCGGAAACGCGAGCAGCTGCTGCAGGCGCACCGTCCAGGCTCCGGGCGCGGGCAGCGCGCGCCGCCAGGCTGGGAGCAGCGTGAGGATCAGAAACGGCAGCGCGAGACCAAGGCCGAGCGCCTCGAAGACGAGCAGCGCCGTCGTCCACGGCTGCGTGACGGCGTAGCCGAGTGCCGCGCCCATGAAGGGCGCCGTGCACGGCGTTGCGGCCACGGTGGCGAGCGCGCCGGTGAAAAACGTCCCGGCGTAGCCGGCACGGCCGGCGAACATCTGGCCCGCGCCCGTGAAGCGCCCACCGATGACGAGCACGCCCGAGAGGCTGAGCGCGAGCGTGAAGAGCACCAGCGCCAGCAGCGTGACGAAGACCGGTGATTGCAGCTGAAAGCCCCAGCCGAGCTGCGCGCCGCCCGCCCGCAGGGTGAGCAGCACACCGGCGACGACGGCGAACGACGCGAGCACGCCGGCCGTGTAGACGAAACCGTGCCGGCGCAGCGTCAAGGCGTGTCCGTCCGCGTGACGCACGAGCGCCAGCGTCTTCACCGACAGCACCGGCAGCACACACGGCATCAGGTTCAGCACGACGCCGCCCGCGAGCGCCAGCGTCAGCGCGGCGAGCAGCGATAGCGCACCCGCGCCGGCGATGGGCGACGCGCTCACGACGAACGCGTGCCGCGCAACACCGCCGTCGAGCTTCTCGGCGACGACCAGCACGCCCTCGAGCGGTCCGCTCAGCGCGTTCGGCAGCGGCCCGCGCGCCAGCTCCAGCGTGAGGCCGGCTGTGCCGCCGCGCACGTGCTGCGGCGCGGCGTTTTCGATCGCGCCCCAGCCCGCCGGATAGAACGCGACCTCGGCGATGCGCTCGCTGGCCAGATCCGGCGCGGCGACGCTCAGCGTGACCGTCTCACGCGTCGCGCTGAACGAGACCGGCCACGGGCTCGGCACCGGCACCGCGCGGCGCGCGGTGGCGATCAGCGCGGCGCCGCGCGCATCGGGGCGCGGCTCGCCGCTCGTCACCGGCAGGGTCAGCGCGACCGGCGCCTCCTCGGGGATGCAGATCTTCTCGCACACGAGCCAGGACGCCTGACCACGCAGCGTGACGCGCGCGCCCGGTACCAGATCGCGCGGGGCGGTGACCAGGATCGGCAGCACGACCTCGCCGCTGTAGCCGTAGCTCATCACGGGTCCGACGCGGATGCGGTCGGGATGCGGCCAGGCGAACTCGCCAAGTGTGAAGCCCGGCGGCGGTGTCCACTCGATGCGCGGGGGCTCGCCGGAGTCGCCGGGATTCTTCCAGTAGGTGTGCCAGCCGGGCTCGATGCGCTGGCGAAGGCCGATCCAGAAGCTTCGACCGGCCGGAATCTCGCTGACTTCGCTGACCAGCTCTACGCGCACGCGGGGTTCGGGCGCGTCCGCCGCCGCCAACGCGACTGACGCGCCGCCGGCGAGGAGGAGGGCCGCGACCAGGACCCGTACGACGACGCCCCCCATTGCGATTCGCATTGTCCCACGGCCTGCGGTATCGTGTGCGCCGCCGGACCGGAGGGACCCATGCACGTCGGGATCTTCGTGGAGGAGCGGCGCCGGGGTACCAGTGAAGCGACCGCGTTCGCCGAGGCACTCGAGCTGACCGACGCGTCCGAGGCCTGGGGCCTCGACGGCGTGTGGCTCGGCGAGATTCACTTCAATCCAAGCCGCTCGGTGCAGTCCGCGCCCATGGCGCTGGCGGCGTTTCTCGCGGCGCGCACCAAGCGCGTGCGCATCGGCATGGCGGTCGCCGTGCTGCCGCTGGCGCACCCGCTGCGCATCGCCGAAGAGGCCGCCACCGTCGATCACCTGAGCCAGGGGCGCTTCGACCTCGGCATCGGGCGCAGCGGCGGCGCGCGCACCTACGACCGGTTCGGCATTGCGTACGGCGAGAGCCAGGCGCGCTTCGAGGAGGCGCTCGCGATCATGCGCGAGGCCTGGAAGGGCGACCGCTTCGACTACGAGGGCAAGTTTTTCACGGTGCGCGACACCGTGGTCTCGCCGACGCCGCTGCAGAAGCCGCACCCGCCGCTACGCATGGCCGCCAACTCCAAGGAGACGTTCCCGTGGGTCGGGCGCGCGGGGCTGCGCCTCTTCGTGGGGCTGCGCGACGTCGATCTGCCGGAGCTGCGCGAGAATCTCAAAGCGTATCGCCAGGCGTGGCGCGAGGCCGGCCACCCCGGCAACGGCGACGTGTGCCTGCGCATTCCCGTCTACGCGGCGCCAACGGAGAAAGAGGCGCTCGACGAGCCGCGCGAGAACATCACCTACTTCTTCGAGCGGCACCAGGAGCTGACGATCTCGCGCCTCAATCGCAACGACACGGGCCCGCTCGACCGCCACGAGGCCCGGCTCGCCAAGCTCAAGGCGATGGAGTACGACGAGATTCTCGAAAAGCGCGTGGCCTTCGGCACGGCGGACATGCTCCGCGCGCGGCTCGGGATGCTCGCGTCCGACCTCGGGCTCGACGGGTTCATCGTCGAGCTCAATCCCGGCGGCCTGCTGCCGATGGACCGCATGCTCAGGACGCTGCGCATCCTGACGCACGAGGTGCTGCCCAAACTCAAGGGTTGACGCGGTAGCCTCGCGCGTCGCTCACCGCACCGTCCTTGTACGCGACGATGCGCTTGGGCGATGCGTGGGTGCCGAGCAGCCGCAGCGTCTCGTCGCCGACGACCCGGAACGCGTGCGGCGTGTCCGGCGGGATCGCCATCGTGTCGCCGCGGCGCAGCGTGACCGCCTCGCGTTCCCGCCCCTCGATCCACGCTTCGGCCGCGCCGTCGAGAATGTGCAGAATCTCGACGTAGGGATGCGAGTGCACCGGCGCCTCGTAGCCCGGCTGCGCCGTCTGAATGCCGGTGCGCACCGGCGTGCTGCCCTCGTCGTCGCCGATGATCAGCTGATAGTGCGAGAGCGGGCCGAAGCTCACGCGCTCGGTATTGTCTAACCGAACGATCACTGGGTCTTTCATCGAGTGCTCCTCGTCAGCGGTCTCGGATCCGCATGTCTTCGTACGACGGAAACGGCGTCATCGGCACGATGTTCATCGCATGGTCGGCCACGCGCGGACCCACCGCCATCAGCGCGCGGAAGTCCATCACCGGCGCGAACATCACGCGCTCGATCGACAGCTGCTGGATGCGATGCAGCAGCGCCTCGCGCCGCCGTACGTCGCGCTCGCGCGCCTGCTGCAGGAACAGATCGTCGAGATCGGGATAGCCGCCGTAGGCGTACGCGCCCTTGGAGTACATGAACGCCTCGACGCGGCTGGCGGCGTTGCCAGAGTTCCCCGAGGCGGTGAGGAAGACGCCGCGCAGCTTCTTCTCGCGCCACGCCGCGTAGAACGTCGCCCGCTCCACCGGCCGCATCTTCATCCGAATCCCCACCGCATTGAGATAGTTGACCACGGCTTCGGCGGTCGTGAAGAACGGCGGGATCGGTACCAGGTCGCCGGCGTCGAGCCCTTTTGGATAGCCCGCCTCGGCTAGAAGGCGGCGCGCTCTCGCCGGATCGTACGCGGGCGGCTCGGCCTGAAGGGCAAAATCCATCACACGGGGCACGATGACCCCGGCCGGCGGGCAGAAGCCGAGGCAGGCGGCTTCGTTGATCGCCTTGCGATCGATCGCGTGGTTGACGGCCAGCCGCAGCCGCTTGTCCGCCCACGGCGACTTGGGATCCCACTGCTCGGCGAACTCCATCCAGAAGATCGAGGCGTGGCGGGATGCCAGCAAGGTCAGGCGCGGGTCCCGCTTCACGTTCTCGGCATCGGGGCCGTCGAGCGCATAGGCGATGTCCGCCTCGCCGGTTTTCAGCATGGCCACGCGCGTGTTGCCGTCGGCCACGCTCTTCATGACCAGACGTTTCACCGAGGGCACGCGGCGCCAGTGACCGGTGTACGCCTCGAGGATGACCTCGACTCCCGGAGTGTCGCTCACGTAGCGGTACGGCCCCGCGCCGATCGGGTGCTTGCGAAAACCGTCGTCGCCGACCTGCGTCAGGTATTTTTTTGGCACGACGATACCGGCCGCTGTCGCGGTGGTGCCGTAGAAGGTCATGAAGTCCGGCCACGGCTCTTTGAGATGGAAGCGCACCGTCAGCGGATCGACGATCTCGACCTGCTGCACGCGCGCCTTCAGCTCGGAGGCGCCGGTGCCCTTGTAGCGCTCGAACGAGAATTTCACGTCGTCGGTCGTGAGCGGATCGCCGTTGTGAAATCTCAGCCCGCGGCGGAGCTTGAACTCGTAGACGAGACCATCGGGACTCTCCGTCCACGACTCGGCGAGGCTCGCGCCCATCTTCTGGTTGGGCAGCGGCTTCACCAGCGCGTCGTGGATGGCGTAGAGGATTCCGAACGGCGTGATTTGCGGCGGCGCGGTGGACGGATCGAACCACGACGGCGCGATCGTGACGTGCCACGCCATGACGGCTTCGCCGGCCGGCGCTGACTGGCCGGCGGCGGGCGAGACGAACGCAAGTGCGAGCAGGACGGCAGCGAGCGAGCCGGGAACGGGACGGTGTCGGCGCATGGCGCACCTCCGGCTGTGGCGATCAGGGCCAGAGGGTATCATCTGGGCCCACGACCATGCTGAGCGCGCAAGACAACGATGCCCTGACGCGGGTCTCACGCGGCACCCCGATGGGCGAGCTCATGCGCCGCTACTGGCAGCCGGTGGCCGCGGTCGCGCAGCTCGACGAGCATCCCACGTTGCCGGTGCGCCTCATGGGCGAGGACCTCGTCCTCTACAAGGACACGCGCGGCGGCTACGGTCTGCTCGATCGCCACTGTCCGCACCGGCGCGCCGATCTTTGCAACGGCGTGCCGGAGGAGCGCGGCCTGCGCTGCCACTACCACGGCTGGCTGTTCGACGGCACCGGCGCGTGTCTCCATCAGCCGTTCGAGGAGATCGCGCGGCCCGAGGCGCGCTTTCGCGACAAGATCCGCACGACGGCGTATCCGGTCCAGGCCAAGGCCGGCCTGCTGTGGGCGTATCTCGGGCCGGCGCCGGCGCCGCTCGTCCCCGACTGGGATCTGTTCGGCGAGCGCGGCTACAAGCAGATCGTGTTCTCGGAGATCCCGTGCAACTGGTTCCAGGGGCAGGAGAACTCCATCGATCCGATCCACTTCGAGTGGCTGCACGGCAACTGGTCCGCAGCGCTGCGCGGTGAGCATGGCGCGCGTGTGCCGACGCACATGAAGATCGCCTTCGAAGAATTCGAGTGGGGGTTCGTCTATCGCCGCGTGCGCGAGGACACGACCGAAGACGACGAGCTGTGGACCGTCGGCCGCGTGTGTCTCTGGCCGAACTGCCTCTACACGGGCAAGTTCGAGTGGCGCGTGCCGATCGACGACGAGCGAACGCTGCACGTCGCCTGGTTCAACGATCTCGTGCCGGGCAACAGCCCGTTCGAGCAGACACGCATTCCGTACTGGCACGGACCCATCACCGACGCGCGCGGGCGCCTGATCACGAGCCACATTATGAATCAGGACTTCATTGCGTGGATCGGGCAGGGCACGATTGCGGACCGCACGAAAGAGCACCTCGGGGAAAGCGATCGCGGCGTGATTCTGCTGCGCAAGCGGATGCTGGAGGAGGCGGCCGTGGTCGCGAAGGGTGGCGATCCGAAGGCCGTCGTGCGCGACGCCGCCAAGAACGTGGCGCTCGCGCTGCCGCGCGTGCGCACGGGCCGCGGCGCGGCGGTGGCGCCGCCGGGCCGGCCGCGGCCGATGCTGTTCCACGCCGGTCAGCCGCGCGAGATCGTCGAGGAGATGGAGCGCATCTGGGCGGAGCGAAGCTCCGGCTGACGATGGCGAGCCTGGTCGGCGTCTTCAACGTCGCGCACAGCCCCACGTGCTATCGCCCCGCCGAGGAATGGAACGACGTGCGCGCGAGCCGCACGCTGCGCGCCGACGTGCCGATGGACTCGCTCGAGGACAATCGTGTCAAGAAGGCGCGCGTGGAGGCCGCATTCGCCGCGCTGCGGGCACGGCTGGCGGCGGCGCGTCCGGACGTGCTCGTGATCTTCGGCGATGACCAGCTGGAGTGCTTCGACTTCGCCAACTTCCCGGCGTTCGCCATCTACGCCGGCGACGCGTTCGAGGGCGCGCTGGCCTCAGGCCACCGCGCCAAGGTCCGCGGGCATCCCGAGCTGGCGGTCGCGCTGCTGACGGGACTCATGCAGCGCGGCTTCGATCCCGCGTTCTGCATGGAGATGCCCAAGCCCGAGCGTGGGGTGGGGCACGCGTTCTTTCGTCCCGCGGAGTCGCTGACCGATCTCACGATCCCGCTGGTGCCGATCTTCCTGAATTGCTACTACGCGCCGCAGCCGACCGCGTTGCGCTGCTACCAGCTCGGCCGCGCCGTGCGCGAGGTGATCGACGCGTATCCGACGCCGCTGCGCGTGGCCGTCGTCGGCTCCGGCGGGCTCTGGCACACGCCGCGGGCGCCGGACGCGTATCTGGATGAGGCGTTCGATCGCGAAATCCTGCGTCTGATGGCCGCAGGTAACGCGCACGGCATGGCGCGGTTCTTCGACGGCTACACGGTGCCGGCGGGCGACCGCAGCCAGGACATCGCCACGCGCGGCCGCGGCGCCACCGGCATGCCGAGTCCCGGCGGGCCGCAGGGCGGCACGCGCGAGACGTGCAACTGGATCGCCGCCGCCGCCGTCGCCGACGGCAAGCCGGCGACGATCGTCGACTACGTGCCGGTGTACGCCTCGCCAATCGGTGCGGGCTTCGCATACTGGCCCGAAGTCTGAGCGTGAATGATGCCGGCTGACGTCTCGCCGCCGCTCTGGGAAGTCTCGCGTCGCTACCATGTATCGGCGTGGCGGGCGTTCAACTCGCTGCTCGATACGGTCTTCTACGACGTGGGCGCCCTGTCTTCGCAGGAGCGTCTGGCACTCTCGACGTATCTGAGGCCCGAAGGTTCGATCTTGGTTGTTTATCCGGCTGATGCGGCTCAGGAGATTCGATGGCTGACGCCCGAGGCGTTCGTTCGCGAACAGCAGGAGCGAACGAGCGACGCCGTCACGACCGTGGTTGTCGCGGGCGTCGGAAGCTCGGCCGTCGGCACGGCGGCCCTCGCGCGCGACGTCGCGGACCACCTCGGCACACCCGTCGCCGGGATCGTCTCCGGCCTCGGACTCGCGGACGTCGTCTCCGAGGCTCTCGGTGGCTGGTTCGTCTTCGGCGCCAGAAACGCGCTGCGCGAGGTCGTCGCGCGGTTCCTGGACGCCTTGGCGCTGAAGGATCACGTGCGCGATCCGGAAACGCACCGAGAGCTAAAAGCGGACGTGGCGCCGCCCGAGACTCCGAACGAGCGATTTCTCTATGGGAGCCCGGATTCGACCACGCTGCTGTACCTGCTGGAGAAGCTGGGTGACCGGCTTCGGCTTGTCGTCGGGCACAGCAAGGGCAACTACAGCATCGAGAACGCGTTGGAAGGCTGGGCCGGATCCCCGAACGCGAAGCTGCAGATCGTGACGCTCGGAGCCGTGATCTGGTTTCCGCCTCAATTCGCGGATCTGCAGCAGTTCATCGGAGAGATCGATTACTTCGGCATGCTCAATTCCCGGACCTTCGTGCAACGCATCGGCGTGCCGGGCGCGGGGCATTCCCTGAATACGGCACTGCCGCGCCACGTGTCCGTGAGGGATGCGCTCGAAGCGGCAAACCGCCTTCGTTCTCTGCAACGCATCGCATGAGGCCTTCTGCCGCGCTGCTGACGCGGATCGGGGTCATGGTCGCTGTCGTCTGCGCCGCGTCAGCGCTCGCCCACGCGCAGCGCGACGCCAAGGTCTACCGGATCGGTGTGCTCGAGACCGTGCCGGCGGCTGCGAACGTGGCGAACCTCGACGCATTCCGAGAGCGGCTCAGAGAGCTCGGATACGTTGAAGGGCAGAACATCGCCATCGAGTACCGCTCGGCCGACGGCCGCACGGAGCGGCTCGCGGATCTTGCCACCGACCTGGTTCGGCTCAACGTCGACCTGATCGTGACGCGCGGATCGCCGGCGGCCATATCGGCGAGGCACGCCACGGCAACGATTCCGATCGTGATGGCATCGAGCGGTGAACCCGGAGTGGAGGGTATCGTCGCCAGCCTGGCGCGGCCGGGCGGAAATGTCACGGGATTCCACACCATTGTTCCGGCCGAGCTGGGCCGCAGGCGATTGCAGCTCCTCAAAGAGGCCGTGCCCGGTGCATCGCGAGTCGGCATTCTGTGGAACCCACATGACATTCAGACGCCGCTGCTCGTGAAAGATACTCAGAGCGTCGCCCGAGCGATGGGGGTCGAGCTCAAAAGCTTGGAGATACAGGCCCGCGACGGGCTGGCGACGTTCGATCGCGCCTTCGAGGCGGCGCTCATGGACCAGGCCGACGCCATGATCGTCGTGGAAGACTACGTGACGGTCACGTTCCAAGCTCGGATCCTCGACTTCACGGCGGCGAGCCGATTGCCGGCCATCTACGGTCTCCGAGAATTCGTCGACGCGGGCGGACTCATGTCGTATGGGGCCGACCGGCGCGATCTCTTTCGTCGCTCCGCCGGCTACGTCGACAGGATCCTCAAGGGTGCGAAGCCCGGGGACCTTCCGGTGGAGCCGCCGACCAAGTTCGAGCTCGCGATCAATCTGAAAACCGCCAACGCGCTCGGACTCACGATTCCGCCGTCTCTGCTCCAGCGAGCCGACTACCTCGTTCGGTGAGCCACGGACGCGCCGTGAGGCTCTGGCCGGCGCTGGCGACGGGCGTGTTCATTCTCACGGCCGGATCGACGCCGTCGATCGCCCAGAGCGTCCCGCGATTTCTCTTTCCGGTCATGGGCGCGGCCGGTGGCGCGCTCATTGTCGTGTCGCTGGTTAATTCGCTCGTCGGCCTCGTGCGCCGATACCGCGACGACCGGCGCGTGCGCGTGACGCCGATCGTCGCCAATGCCGTCCGCGCAGTCTGTTTCGTGATGATGCCGCTCGTGCACCTGGCGTGTGCGGTGACGGCGCCGCAGGCCGGCGCCGTGAGGATTCTCGCCGGCTTTGGTGACTGGTGGGGCTCCGAAGGCTATCCGCGATTCAGTCGCCATCGCGGCATCGACGTCGCAGGCCGCGTGGGCGCCGATGTGCTCGCAGCCGCTCCCGGCCGCGTCGTCGTAGCATGTGACACCGGCGACCTCTGCGGGCTGATCGTCGCCATCGTGCATGCTCAGGACCACCGAACGGTCTATTGTCACTTCTCCGAGATCGCCGTCCGCGTCGGCGACAGCGTCGAGCGCGGCCAACGCATCGGAGCGATCGGTACCTCGGGCCAGCGCGCCTGGCCCGGCTTCGAGCACGTCCACCTCGAGCTGCAGCGAGGACGCGACATCAACGATCTCGAGGATCCGCTGGCAAAGATCGTCGGCTGCTTCGATCCCACGCGACACTACGCGACGGATCGTCTGCTGCTCACCTATCCCGTGAGGTGCTGACGGCTCAGAGCTTCAGTCAGGCAGCGGCGGCGGGCTCGCGATCGCGGCATCGACCTCGCCGTTCAGCGCCTCCAGGAAGGCGACGAGATCCTGGTGCTCGGCGGCCGTCAGGTTGAGCGGCTCGATCGCGCTCGACCGCCAGGCGTTCGGGACGCCGCCGCGGTTGTAGAACGCCACCACCTCAGCCAGGCTCCCGAGGCTGCCGTCGTGCATGTAGGGCGGCCGCCGAGCGACGTCGCGGAGCGTCGGGGTCTTGAAGGCGCCCTTGTGCGCCTCGACCTTCGTCACTGTGAACCGCCCGAGGTCGGGCGTGTCGCGATCCATCCCGACACCGATGTTGTGATAGCCCTCGTCGGTGAAGTTGAACCCGGCATGGCACGGCGCGCACCGCGCCTTGCCTGAGAAGAGCGCGAGCCCCCGCCGCGCGGACGGCGAGAGCGCGGCCGTGTCACCGGCGCGGAAACGATCGTACGGTGCGTTGCCCGACAGGATCGTGCGCTCGTACGCGGCGATCGCCTTGGCCACGCCCTCGGGCGTCAGCTCGGTGCCGAAGACCTTCTGAAACTGCTCGCGGTATGAGGCGATCGCGCCGAGACTCTTGACGAGCAGCTCAGGTGACTGATCGGACGCCTTGATGGCTTGATCCTCGAGCGACGCGCGCGTGCCCGCCCACTGCTGCTCGACGCTGAAGAGACGGTTGACGAGCGTCGGTGAGTGCCGCGGCGTCGGCTTGCCGTCGAAGCGCAGCGAAAAGCGCCGCGGATCCGCCCAGCCGTGGTTGGGATCGTGACAGCTCACGCAGGCCACCGTGCCGTTGCGCGACCAGCGCTTGTCCCAGAAAAGCTGCTTGCCGAGCGCGATCTTCTCCGCGCTGATGGGATTGTCGTCGGGGACCCACGCAGCCTGCTCCTCGAGGCCGAGCGGCAGCCGCCGCGTGAGATCCGTGGCGTCGGCCGCGGACACGAGCAGCCCGAGGGCCAGGACGATGACGACGATCACGGAGTGGTGGTCGTGCCCTCGATGTCGCGCGAGCCCGACGCGCGCTGCAGGAAGTCGGGTGGGACTTCCTTCCCCGCCTTCGTGTAGGCCTGGCGGATCGCGTCGACGTTTGGGCTGAAGATCGTCTTGCGATTGCTCCGCGCCCACGCATTCGAGCTGCTGGGTGGGTCCGCCATCCCCTGGAAGCGCGGCATCACATAGCGCGCGAAGAGCTCGTAGGAATGCAGCGTTTCCTGACGATTGGCCCAGTTGTGGGCGCGGAAGAGCAGACCACCGAAGCCGCCCGCGGAGAGCTCCCACAGCTTCTCGATGCCCCTGATCACCGTTTCGACCGAGCCGACGAGCGTGGTGCCCATCTTCACCCCGTCGGTCAGTGGATCATCGGAGCGGCCCGGCGGGCGCCCGAGCGTCTCCTCGAAGTAGGTGATCGTCTCGTGGCGCTCCGCGGTCTTCACCTGGCGCATCGCCAGCGCGTCGTCCTCGGCCACGTGCACGTTGACGACGAGCCGCCACTTCTTCCGGTCCATCGTCTTGCCGTGCTGGGCGGCGACCTCCTCACCGATCTTCCACTGATTGGCGAGCGCCTGGGGACCGCCGGGAATGCCGGCGCCGAGCGAGAGCACGCCCAGCCCGTGGCGGCCGGCGGCCTGCACACCCGACGGCGTCATCACGCTGGCGATCGCGATCTCGAAGTGCGGCTCGGTATACGGCGCGAGATGTAGCCGCGCCTGACGAAGCTCGAACCAATCGGTCTTCAGCGTCACCGGCTCTTCACACTTCAGCAGCGCCATGATCGCGTCGAGCGCCTCGTCCATGCGCGGGCGCTGCGTCACCGGCTCGATGCCCATCATGTAGGCGTCGGACACGAGCGCGCCGGGTCCGCAGCCGAGCATCGTGCGACCGCGTGACATGTGGTCGAGCTGCACGAAGCGCTGGGCCACCAGGAATGGATGGTGGTACGGCAGGCTCGTCACGCCGGAGCCGAGCCGGATGTGCTTGGTGCGCTCGATGGCGGCGCCGATGAAGATTTCGGGCGAGGCGATCAGCTCCCAGCCCGCCGAGTGGTGCTCGCCGATCCAGGCCTCGTCGTAGCCGAGCCAGTCGAGCCACTCGATCAGCTCCATGTCGCGCGCGATCGCCAGGTTGGGGTTCTCGCCGAGGCGGTGGAAGGGAGCCAGGAAGATACCGAACGTCATTCCTTTGTGGGCCATGGGCCAGAGGGTAGCACGGGCGGTCCAGCGGCTCCTTTTGGCGTACCATGTCGCGCCATGAGCGACAAAGGCATCCATCTCGTTCGCGAGCATCTGGCAAAGCTGCCGCCCTCGAATACGCTCACCATCGCGCAGCGGCGGGCCCAGTACGAGCGCGCCGAGCGCGTGTTCCCGACGCCGCCGGACGTCAAGGTCGAGACGATCGCGGCACCCGAGCGGCCCGCGGAGTGGCTCACGCCGCCGGGGGTCCGCAGCGACGCCGTCGTGCTCTATCTGCACGGCGGCGGCTACGTCATCGGCTCGCCGCGCTCGCACCGGCACCTGGCGGCCGCGATCGCGCGCGCGGCCGGGACGCGCGCGCTGCTGCTCGAGTACCGCCTGGCGCCGGAATCTCCGTTCCCTGCGGGGCTGGAGGACGCGATCGCGGCGTACCAGTGGTTGCTCGCGCAGGGCATCGCGCCGGGACGCGTCGTCGTGGCCGGCGACTCGGCGGGCGGAGGGCTCACGGTCGCGACACTGCTCGCGCTCCGCGATCGCGGACTGCCGCGACCCGCCGGCGGCGTCTGTATCTCGCCCTGGGTCGATCTCACGAACAGCGCCGAGAGTTACGTCACGCGGGCGGCCGCCGATCCGATCGTCACGCGCGACGGCATCGAGGGAATGACGCTGGCCTACGTGGGCGCCGGCGATCGCAAGGCGCCGCTGGTCTCGCCGCTGTACGCCGACCTCCGCCAGCTGCCGCCGCTCCTGGTTCAGGTCGGCGGCGATGAAGTGCTGCTCGACGACGCGCGTGGCCTCGCGCAGCGCGGGAAGGCGGCCGGCGTGGACGTCACGCTGGAAGAATGGCCGTCCATGATTCACGTGTGGCACTGGTTCCTGCCGATGCTCGATGAAGCCCAGCAGGCGATCGACGTCATCGGCCGGTTCGTGAGGAGGGTCCATGGCCCAGCTTGACGGCCGCATCGTCCTGATCACCGGCGCCGCGCGCGGCATCGGCGCGGCGACCGCGCGGCGCCTGGCGCGTGACGGCGCACGCGTCGCGCTCGCCGACGTCGATGGCAACGCCGTGGAGAAGCTTGCCGCCGAGCTCGGCGGCGCCGCCGTGCCCGTCGACGTGACACGCGCCGGCGACGTCGCGCGCATGGTCGACGAGACCTATCGGCGCTTCGGCCGCCTCGACGTGCTCTTCAACAACGCGGGCGTGATTCGGGTCCAGCCGCTCCTCGACGTCACCGAAGCGGAGTGGGATCGCGTGATGAACGTCAATCTCAAGGCGGTGTTCTTCGTCATGCAGGCGGTCGCGCGGCGCATGAAGGAGCAGGCACCCATCCGCGGCTCGGAGCTGCGCGGCAAGCTGATCCACACCGCGTCGATCGCCGCGTATCGCGGCGGTAACCCGCTGCTGACCCCGTACAACGCCTCGAAGGCGGGGGTGGTCTCGCTGGCGCGCACGGCGGCGCAGGTCTTCGCGCCCGACCGCATCACGTCGAACTGCGTCTGCCCCGGCGCGGTCGACACGCCGATGTGGGAGCAGATCGACCGGGAGATCGGCGCGCTGCACGGTTGGGCACCGCGCGAGGCGTGGAAGAAGCGCATCGCCGGCATTCCGCTCGGCCGGCCCGAGACGCCCGACGACGTGGCGAACGTGGTCGCATTCCTGGCGGGCCCGGACTCCGACTACATGACCGGTCAGGCCGTCAAGGTGGACGGCGGCATGGTGATGGGAGACTGAGTGCCGGCGGCGGTCGATCGGGCGACCCTCGTCACGTACGCGGCGCTGCTCGTCGTCGCCGCCGTGGCCTGGGTCGTGATGTTGTCATCCCCGATGGGCGCGGAAGACATGGCGGGGATGGAGATGACGATGACGCCGACGGTTCACGACGGCGTCGCGTTCGTCGTCGGCTGGGCCATCATGATGGCGGCGATGATGCTGCCGAGTGCCTTGCCGATCATCGGGCTGTACGCAACGATGCAGCGCGGTGACGCTCCGACGATGAAGATCGCCGCGGTCGCGTTGTTCGTGCTCATGTATGCCGCGTTGTGGGCGCTGACGGGCGTCCCGGTCTACATCGCGAGCGTCAGCCTCATGGCGGTCTCGCCGGCGACGCTCGCATATGCGATCGCCGCGGTCCTGATCGTCGCCGGAGTATTCCAGCTGTCGCCATTGAAGCAGGTGTGCCTGCGCCACTGCCGCAGCCCGCTCGGGTTTTTGCTCGGACATTGGCGCGCGGGCTGGCGCGGGGCCGTCAGCCTGGGATCGGCGCATGCGCTCTACTGTGTGGGATGCTGCTGGGCCCTCATGGTGGTGCTGGTCGTGGCGGGCGCGATGGGCTTACCGTGGGTCCTGCTGATCGCGTGTGTGGTCGCGGCGGAGAAGATCCTGCCGCGGGGCGAATGGATCGCGCGCACGACGGGCATCGCGCTGGCGCTGCTCGGCGTGGCCGTCGCGCTGCAGCCCGGTCTCGCGAGCGTGCTGCGTGCGCCGGCGAGATGACGTCGTGAAAAAGCTGAACGGAGGGACGTGATGGCGAACGTCCAGTGGCAGATCAGTGGCGAGTACTTCGAGGCCTGCAGCTGCGACTCGGTGTGCCCGTGTCCGACGTCGGGCCTGGCAGCGCGTCCGACCAAGGGCTCGTGCGACGCGGGTCTCGTCTTCCAGGTTCAGCGTGGCCGCTACGGCGCGACCACGCTCGACGGTCTCAGCTTCGCGGTGTTGCTGCACACGCCCGGGGCGATGATCCAGGGCAACTGGACCGTCGGCCTCATCCTCGACGAGCGCGCGTCCAAAGAGCAGCGCGACGCGCTCACCACGATCGCGAGCGGCCAGGGCGGCGGCCCGATGGCGGCACTCGGACCGCTCATCGGCAAGTTTGCCGGCGCCGAGGCCAAGCCGATCACGATTCAGGGCAGCGGGATGCATCGCTCGGTGTCCATCCCGGGCGTGCTCGATCTCGCGGTCGACGGAATCCCCGGCGCCAACCAGGGCGAGCCGATCTATTTCGACAACGTCGGTCATCCTGCGGCGTCCCGTCTGGCGCTGGCCAAGGCATCGCGCAGCCACATGCACGCGTTCGGCATCAACTGGGACGACACGTCCGGGCGCAACAACGGCCACTTCGCGCCGTTCTCCTGGAAATCGGCATGAGCAAGCTCACCGTTCTCGATCCAACCGGCTATCCGCCGAAGATCTCCGCCAAGCCGCTGGCGCCGCGGCTGGATACGCTCGACGGCCGCACCGTCTATCTCGTCGACTGCCGCTTCGACGACTCCGGGCTCTTCCTCGAGCAGATGCAGGCGTGGCTCGCCGAGCATCTGCCGAGCGTGCGCACGGTGCTCAAGCCGATCTCGAGCGTGTACCTCGTGGATGACCCGAAGACGTGGGAGGAGATCAAGGCGCAGGGCCACGCCGCCATTCTCGGCGTCGGCCACTGAAGCACGTGCGCGCCGGCGGTCGCCGCGCACGCGATGACGCTCGAAGCCAAGTACGGCGTGCCCACCGTGGCCATGCACACGGACAAGTTCGACAAGGTCGTGCGCTCGGTGGCCCAGGTCAACGGGATGCCGGGTCTGGCCCAAGTGTTCGTCCCGCAGCCGATCATGGGCAAGACGGCGCGCGAGCTGCGCGCCTACGTCGACGGCGTCGACCCGATCAGCGGTCGGCCGGTCATGCAGGAAGTCGTGGAAGGCCTCACGCGACCGCGCGACGGCGCGCGCGGCGCGATCGAGTACGATCGCTCAACGCCGCGCTTCGTCGAGGCCGACACCGAGGAGAACCTTCACCGGCTCTTCCTCGAGCGGCGCTGGACGGACTATCTGCCGATCGTGCTTCCGACCGAGGCGCGCGTGGCCGCGATGCTGGCGGGAACGCGCCGCAAGCCGGACGAGGTCGTCGGACGCATGCGCTCCACACACTTCCGCGAGTACTGGGAGTACACGGTCGAGAAGGTCGCGGTGAACGCCGTGATGGCGGGCGCACGGCCCGAGTACTTCCCCGTGATCCTGGCGCTGGCGGCCACCGGCGTCACCGCGCGCGGCAGCTCGTCGAGCGCGGTGGCCGCGATGGCCGTGGTGAATGGACCGATCCGCGCCGAGATCGGCGTGAACGCCGGCACCGGCGCGATGGGACCGTACAGCCACGCCAACGCGACCATCGGCCGCGCGTACGGTCTCTTGTCGCAGAACGGCCAGGGCGGCTCGGTGCCGGGGCTCTCGTACATGGGTAACCAGGGCAACAACTACGCGTACAACAGCGTGACGTTCGCCGAGAACGAGGAGCGCAGCCCCTGGGAGCCGTTCCACGTGCAGCACGGCTTCGCCGCGACCGACAGTGCGGTGAGCGTCTTTTCCGGCGTGCGCTCGACGGCGTTCACGCTGGGCCTGCGCGAGAAGCACTGGCGCGAGCACGTCGGGCACCTGTTGCGCGGTATGGACCCGCACGGGCCGCCCGCGCTGCTGCTCGATCCGATCGCCGCGCGCCAGTTCGTCGACCGCGGCGGCTTCGGCAAGAAAGATGCGCTGATCGACTGGCTCCACGACGCCGCGCGCATGCGCGCCGGCGAGTACTGGGACTACCAGCTGATCCAGAACTATATCTATCCCCGCGCGACCTTCGGCGAGGAGCCGTGGGCGAGCAAGCTGAAGGTGGCGCCGGACGAGGAGATTCCGATGTTTCGCCGCGAGGACATTCATGTCATCGTTGTGGGCGGCGAGACAAACGGCTACTGGAGGATCATGGGCTGCAACTACCAGAAGACCGAATCGGTGGACGCGTGGCGCTGATCCTGGCGGCGGTCCTCGTGCTGCTCACGGGGTCGGCGGCGGCGGCGCAGGACGCCACGCGTCTGGCGATGGCCCGCGTGCGGCTGACCACCGATCCCAAGGTGCCAGTCGGCTGCGCCACGCTCGGCACGGTCAACGACGACTCGCTCAAAGACCTGCGCCGCAAGGTGGTGCGGATGGGCGGCGACACCGCGCTGCTGTCGTTCCCAGCGGAGAGTCTCGAGCGCATGAACGCGATCGTGTTCCGGTGTCCGCCCACCTCGGCGGCGGCGCCTCCCTCGCGTTCCGCCCCGCAGATGCGCGAGTTCCCGATGCCGCCCGCCGGGACGCCGCCCGCCCCACCGCCGGAAGCGTCAGCGCCCGCCTCGCGCTGACGCAACGCTTCACGCGGCGCGCTCGCTCGCGACCGTGTCTGCGCCAATCGACCGACGCACGCTCCTGATTCGAGCCGGCGCGACGGCGTTGCTGCCGACGCTCGGCGCCTCCTGCGCGCCGTCATCACGCGTTGCCGGCGGTTCTGGGTTTCGCCGCGTCCGTCCCTCAGACCCAGCATGGCCGAGCAAGGACGGCTGGGAGGCGCTCGCGGGGCAGGTTGGCGGACGGCTCGTCGGGGTGCGGTCGCCGCTCGTCGAGTGTGCGGAAGCCGAAGCGCGACGCGCGGGGCGCTGCGCAGAATTCGTCAGGCACGTCAAGAATCCCTACTACCTCGGCGACGAGGTCGGCCTGACGCAGACGTTCGGGTGGGTGGATGCGTGGACGTCCCGGCCCAGTGTGTACGCGATCGCCGCGCGCACGACGGCGGACGTCGTCGCGGGCGTCAACTTTGCGCGCGAGCACCGATTGCGCCTCGTCGTCAAAGGCGGAGGGCACAGCTACCTCGGCACCTCCAATGCGCCGGACTCGCTCCTCATCTGGACGCGGCCGATGAACGCGATCGTCGTGCACGACGGCTTCGTGGCTAGCGGCTGCGCGGCCCGCGAGGCACCGCAACCCGCGGTCAGCGTCGGGGCCGGCGCGATCTGGATGCCGGTCTACAACGAGATCACGACCGCGCGCGGTCGTTACGTCCAGGGCGGCGGCTGCGTCACGGTGGGGGTCGCGGGACTCGTGCAAAGCGGCGGGTTCGGCAGCTTTTCGAAGCGGTTCGGCCTCGCCGCCGCCGGATTGCTCGAGGCCGAGATCGTCACGGCCGACGGTGCCGTGCGTGTCGCCAACGCGTGCACGGATCCCGATCTCTTCTGGGCACTCAAGGGAGGCGGCGGCGGAACGTTCGGCGTGGTCGCGCGGATCACGTTGCGAACGCGCGAGCTACCCGAGCTCTTCGGCGCTGTCATGGCGACGATCAGGGCGACATCAGATGCCGCGTACTGCCGGCTCATCGAATTCGTCGTCGGCTTTTACGCCGAGCATCTGTTCAATCCGCACTGGGGCGAGCAGATCGTGTTTCGCCGCGACGATACGCTGGCGATCCGCATGGTGTTTCAGGGCCTGACCCAGCACGACGCCGAGCGCGTCTGGCGTCCCTTCTTCGACTGGGTGGCGCGCGCGCCGGGCGAGTTCGTCGTGGCCGCTGCGCCGTTCATCGCTGCGGTGCCGGCGCGAAAGTACTGGGACGCGCGCTTTCTCAAGCAGCTCCCCGGCATCGTCGTGGCCGATGATCGCCCCGGGGCGCCCGAAGGCAACGTCGCGTGGGCGGGCGATATCGGTCAGGCGGGGCAATACCTGCACGGGTATCAGTCGCTGTGGCTTCCCGCGTCGCTGCTGCGGCCGGCGTCGCGCGCGCGGTTGGCCGAGGCCGTCTTCGCGGCCACGCGGCACTGGCAGTTCGCGCTGCACGTCAACAAAGGGCTGGCCGGCGCGCCCGCCGACGAAGTCAGCGCGGCGAGGGACACCGCCATGAATCCCGCCGTCCTCGACGCCTTTGCGCTCGCGATCGCCGGGGCGGAGGGGCCGCCGGCCTATCCCGGCGTCGTCGGGCACGAGCCCGATGTCGCGGCCGCGCGGTCGCACGCGGTCGCGATCGAGCGCGCCATGGCGGAGTTGCGGAAGGTGGCGCCGAATCCCGGATCCTACGTCTCCGAGAGCAACTTCTTCGAACCCGACTGGCAGCGTGCGTATTGGGGCGCCAACTATCCGCGGCTGCTCGCGATCAAAGACCGGTACGACCCCGACGGGCTCTTCGTCGTCCACCACGGTGTGGGCAGCGAGCGCTGGAGTCCGGACGGCTTCACGCGGCTCTAGCACCGCGGTTGCGTCGTCGCGCGCGGTGTGGTCCACTCCCGGCCATGCCGGGCGTCTTTCGCTTCGCGCTCAACGACCTGCCACCCGAGGCGGAGAGTCTGCGCGCCGAGGTGCGCGAGTTCTTACGTAAGGAGTTCAGCGGCGCCGCGCCGGTGAAGCGCGCAAAGTCATGGGGCGGGTTCGACCGGGAGTTCTCCCGTCGGGTCGGCGCGCGCGGCTGGATCGGCATGACGTGGCCCAAGAAGTACGGCGGTCACGAGCGCTCGTTCCTCGAGCGCTACGTGGTGATGGAGGAGATGCTGGCGGCCGGCGCGCCGGTCAGCGCGCACTGGGTGGCCGATCGCCAGAGCGGGCCGCTGCTGCTGCGCTTTGGCACCGAGGCGCAGCGCGAAAAGATCCTGCCGGCCATCGTGCGCGGCGAGCTGGCGTTTGCCATCGGCATGAGCGAGCCGGACTCCGGCTCTGACCTCGCGTCGATCCGCACGCGCGCGACGCGGGCCGACGGCGGCTACCTCGTCAACGGCACCAAGGTGTGGACGTCGAACGCGCACCTGTCCGACTACGCGATCTCGCTGTTTCGCACGCAGGTCGTGCCGGACAAGAAGCACGAGGGCCTGACCCAGTTCCTCGTCGACCTGCGCAACACCAAGGGCATCACCATCCGGCCGATCATCGACCTCGCCGGCAAGCATCACTTCAATGAGGTCAACTTCACCGACGCGTTCGTGCCGGATGAGGCGCGGGTGGGCAACGAGGGCGACGGCTGGAAGCAGGTCACCACCGAGCTCGGCTTCGAGCGCAGCGGCCCCGAGCGCTATCTGTCGTCGATCGCGCTGATCCGCGAGCTGGTGCGCGAGGTGGGCGCGCATCCCGAAGACCGCGGTACCGAGGCGGTCGGTCGCATGGTCGCGAGCCTCTCCACGCTGCGCCAGATGTCGACGTCGGTTGCCGGCATGCTGCAGGCCGGCGAGACGGTGAATCTCGAGGCGGCGGCGGTCAAGGACGTCGGGACCACGTTCGAGCAGTCGATTCCGGAGCTCGCCCACGCGTTCCTGGACGTCGAGCCGACGCTCGACACCGGCTCGGATCTGCAGCAGGTGCTCGGCTACATCACGCAGACCGCGCCGTCGTTCTCGCTGCGCGGCGGCACGCGCGAGATCCTTCGCGGGATCATTGCGCGCGGACTGGGGCTCCGATGAGCACCGAGCTGCGGTCGCTTCTTTCCGATACCGTCACACGCCTCTTCTCGGACCTCGCGACCAAGGAGCTGATCGAAGCCGCCGAGAAGGGCACGTGGCCGGACAAGCTCTGGCGCGCGCTGGAAGAAGGCGGCCTCACGCTGCCGCTCGTCGCCGAGGACGCGGGCGGCGCGGGCGGCACGTGGCTCGACGCGCACGTCGTCATCCGCGCGTGCGGACGCTACACGGCGCCGGTGCCGATCGCGGAGACGATCGTCGCGGGCTGGCTCTTGTCGCACGCGGGCCTCGAGGTGCCGTTTGGGCCGCTGACGCTCGCGCCCGTCCGCCGAAGCGAGCAGCTGACGCTGACGCGGCACGGCGGCGGCGTGACCGTCAGCGGCCGCGCGACGCGGGTGCCGTGGGGCCGCGACGCCGGCCACGTGGTGACGGTCGCCGATCTCGACGGACGTCCGACCGTGGCGCTGGTCGCGCGCGGCGCGGCGCGCATCGAGGAGGACCGAAATCTCGCGCTGGAGCCGCGCGACACGCTCGTGTTCGACAACGCGCGGGCGGTGGCCGCCGCCCCGGCCGAGGCTCCGAGCGAGGCGATCCGGCTTCTCGGTGCGATGGCTCGCGCGGCGCAGATGGCGGGCGCGCTCGAGGCGTGCCTGGTGCAGTCGGTGCGCTACGCCACCGAGCGCAAGCAGTTCGGCCGTCCGATCGGGAATTTTCAGGCGATCCAGCAGAACCTCGCCGTGCTGGCCGGCCACGTGGCCGCGGCGGGCATCGCGGCCGAGGCCGCGTTCCGTGCGGCGGAGCGCGGCGACGCGCGCTTCGAGGTCGCGGTCGCCAAGGTCCGCGTCGGCGAGGCGGCCGGCGTCGGGGCAGGCATCGCGCATCAGACGCACGGGGCGATCGGCTTCACCTACGAGCACTCGCTGCACTTCGCGACGCGGCGGCTCTGGTCGTGGCGGGCGGAGTTCGGCAGCGAGAGTGCCTGGGCGCGCGAGCTGGGTCGCACCGTCACCGCCCGCGGCGCCGACGCGCTCTGGGCGGATCTCACCGCGCGCTGAGCGTCGTCCCCGCGCCGAACACTCAGCGCTTCTTCAGCGCGCTGTTCGGTCCCAGGTGCTTGAGGTCGCCGACCTCACGAATCGCGTTGATCATCTCGCTCGGAATCGGCATGGCCTTGAGGGTGCCGTCCTCCATGATCCGCGCGTAGACGCGCGTAGCGCGTCCTTCGCTCACCGCCGCACCCGTCATCGCGTTCTTGGCCTTGCAGTTCCAGTGCAGCGTGTGCTCACCGATCTCCGCGAGATTGATCGTCGTCAGGATGCGGTCGCCGTACGCCGCCGGCCCGATGAAACGAAAGTGGATCTCGCCCATCACGAACGTCGTGCGGTCGTTCTTGATCATCTGCTCGATGGGATAGCCGATGATCCGAAACAGCTCGTGCTCGGTGTCGTTGAACCAGGCGACGATGCGCGGATAGTAGACGAGGCCGAACGGATCGGACTCACCCCAGTTGACCGTGATTTCCCTCCAGTACATCGCCATGCCTGGTTCCTCCCGGCGGGTATTGTAGCCGCGGCCGCGATCGATGCCGCGTCGGCTGGTCAGCCCGGCAGACGCGCGTCACCTCGTCCCGCCGCGTTGGTCAGAACCCATCCAATCCGCTGCGGGCGCACGGGCAAGTTACCGGTGTGACAGGACTTCCCGCGGCGGGTGCGGTTTTGGTACTCGCATTGCTTTCTGACGCGCGAGCGCGTGCATCGCGCCAAGGAGGCCGCCATCTACCGATCAGTCTCGTCGCTCATTGCTCCTGCGCTGCTTCTGCCCATCGTGGCCGCTGTGTCGCTTGCGCCCGAGCTTCGCGATTCGCTCGCGGTTCACGCCGCGCCGTTACTGGTCTTCGCCGGCGGCGCGCTGCTCGGCATCGCCACTGGACGCGGGCGTCTCGTCTTCGGGTTGATGGTGCTGGCGCTGACGATGGCCGCCCTCATCCACTTCGGGAGCCGCACCGCCTTCTATGCCGTCGCGCTGCTGCTGCCCCTGAACCTCGGAGTGATGGCGTGGCTCGGCGAGACTCGCGCGCTCTCGAATCGCGGCGCATCGCTCCTGGGCGTGCTGCTGCTGCAGGCGGCGGCCGTGGCGGTCTTCGAGTTCTTCCGTCCGGTCGAGCTCGGCGCATCGGTCGAGCAGCCGCTCGTCGCCGTCGACACGACCGCGTGGCTGTCGCTCCCGCAGTTCGCCGTCCTGGCCTTCGCCGCCATGCTCGGTATGCAGCTGGCCCGGTTCATGCGAAAGCGTGATCCGCTTCCGGCGGCCGCCATGTGGGCGCTCGTGGCGTCATTCCTGGCGCTCGATACGGCGGGCTCCGGCCGGTCGGCGGACCTGCACTTCGCCGCGGCGGGGATCATGCTGGCGTTCGGGACGGTGCTGGACGCGCCAGGCCCGGTCCATCGCGACGGCGTCACCCGGCTCCCCGCGAGCCTCGAGTTCAACAAGCTGGCGCGGCGGCTGTCGGGTCGCTATGCGCTGGCCTGCGCGGCGCTCGACGACTTCACCGCGTTTCGCAACGACCAGGGTGCGGAGGTCGCCGACCGGATGCTGCGGCTCGTGGGCAAAGCGTTCATGAAGGTCGGTAGCGGCGGGCGGGCCTTCTATCTGATGCGCGACCACCACTTCGTCGTCGTCTTCCGGCATCGCTCGGTCGAGACGGCGCGGCGCGAGCTCGAGATCGTGCGACGGGCGATCGAGCGGGCGATCCTCGACGTGCGCGTCGCTCAGCGGACGAAAGCCGGTGCCAAAACTCCGGGCGCTCTCGTCGAGCGGACGGTGGCCGGCACGATCAGCGTCGGGATCGCCGAGCCGCAAAGGCGCGACGCCGACGCGTTCACCGTGCTGCGTGATGCCGAGGAAGCGCTACGCAGCGCGCAGGTGGCGGGCATGAACCGCATCGTCATCTATACGCCCGCCGGTGCGGCCGCGACGGTCTAGCGCGACCGCGATCGCGCGCGTCAGCGATTCGTAAACTTCGGCATCACCTCGGTCGCGAACGCGCGCAGCTGCTCGAGCATGACGGCCTTGGGCGTGCCCATGGAGATGCTGACGTTGACGTACTCGAGCCCGGGATATCGCGACTCGATGTCCCGCAAGTAGGCCGTGAGCTCCTCCGGCGGCCCCGCGAACCAGGCGCCGTTCTTCATGTAGTGCTCGACCGTCGGCACACCGGCGGCGTCCCAGCCGCCGCGCTTCGTCGAGGCCTCGAGCTGCGACGGCGTGATGCCGGGGACGAACCCGAGCGGCCCGAACATCTTCACGTGCTCCTCGTAGAACGGCTTGATCTCGCGGATGGCCTTTTCGCGCGTCTCCGCCAGATGAATGAAGATGCCCAGACAGAGATTCTCGCCGAGCTTCAGATTCTTGCCGGCGCGCACGCCGGCCTCGCGATAGGCGTGGAAGGGTCCCTCGGCCATCGTGGCGGCGCCCCCGCCGATGATGCCCTTGATGCCGTGGCGCACCATGAAATCCAGCGCGCGCGGCTTGGCGCTGACGATCGGCTGCCAGCACTCGACCGGGCGGTGGATCGGGCGCGGCACCAGCGTGAGCTCCTTGAGCTCGTAGCCGCGGTAGGGCACGGCGGGCGGCAGCGTGTAGTGCTTGCCCTGGTGCGAGAACCGCTCGTTGTCGAATGCCTTGAAGATGATCTCGACCTGCTCCTCGAACAGCTCGCGATTGGCCTCCTGGTCCAGGATCGGCGCGCCGAACGTCTCCACCTCGCGCGAGTGATAGCCGCGGCCGACGCCGAAGATGACGCGACCCTTGGTGAGGATGTCGGCGACGGCATAATCCTCGGCCAGCCGCAGCGGATGCCACATGGGCGCGATGTTGAATCCGCAGCCGATCTTGATGCGCTTGGTGACGTGGGCGAGGTGCACCGCGTGCATCAGCAGATTGGGGATGACCTCGTAGCCCTCGTGCTGGAAGTGGTGCTCGGCGAGCCAGATCGCGTAGTACCCGGCGTCGTCCATGCACTTCGCGACGGCGTCGGTCTTCTCGAAGACGCTCGCGAGATGCTCGTTGCCGTAGCGCCGCTCGTTGGCGGGGGTGGCGTCCTGCCCCATGTCGGGTAGATCGACGTGACCGGCGTAGACCGTGGCGAACTTCGTGATCATTGAGCGCCCCCGACGATGGTGATCATTTCGGCGGCTCGATCAGCTCGGGAATGATCCAGAGCGGCTTGCGCCCCGCCGCGACGCGCTCGATGTTGTCGAAGCCATTGCGGAAGCGCGCCACCCAGTTCTCCCACGTTGGCCCGGCCGAGTGCGGCGTCAGCGTCACGTTGGGCAGCGTGAAGAGCGGGTTGTCCTTGGCCGGCGGCTCGTCGACGAGCACGTCGAGGCCGGCGCCACCGATCTGCCGGTCCTTCAGCGCCTTGTAGAGCGCCGCCTCCTCCACCACCGGGCCGCGGCACGTGTTGACGAGGATCGCGTCCTTCTTCATCAGCGCCAGCTCGCGCGCGCCGATCATGCCCCGCGTCGTGTCGGTCAGCGGCACGTGCAGGGTGACGATGTCGGAGCTCCGCAGCAGCTCGGCGAGCAGCACGAACCGCACGCCGAGCGCATCCTCTTCGGCTTCGCTCAGGCGCAGCACGTCGTAGTACTGCACGCGGGCGTCGAAGCCGCGAGCGCGCCGCGCGACTTTCTTGCCGATGTTGCCGAGTCCCACGATACCGACGGTGCGGCCCGACAGCTCGTACACGGGCGCTTCCGACGACGCCGGCGGGCGCCAGCGGCCGGCGACGACGTCCTGGTGGAACTTCACGAGCTGTTTGAGGACGGCGAGCATCAGGAGAATCGTGTGCTCGGACACGGCGATGGCGTTGGCGCCACCGTTGTTGGCCACGGGCACCTTGGCCTTTCGGGCGGATTCCACGTCCACGCGGTCGTAACCCGCGCTCAGCAGCTGCACCAGCTTGAGCTTGGGCGCCGACCGGAAGAACTCGCCGCCCATGTTGCGCGCCATGCCCATGAAGTACTCGGCCTCGGCGGCGGCGTTGACGAACTCCGGCGTGCCGTAGTCGGCCATGATCAGCTCGAAGCCCGGCGGCGTGAGGGATTTCGCGATCTCGGTCACGCCGGCGTCCTGCTTGGGCGCGAACAGGATCTTCGTCGGCTGCGCGGTCGCGGCCTGCGGGCTCATTGCTGCGCCAGCGGCACGGTGGCCGTCAGACAGGGCTCCCCGCCGACCACGCGAGTGGTGTGGCCCTTGCCCGTGGTGTCCTCCACCAGCCGCGCGTCACCCGGACCGAAGACCTGCTTGCTGCCGTCGCCGCAGCCGATCTCGAGCTGACCCGAGAGGATGATGACGAACTGACGCCGCGGTGCGGGATGCCAGTCGAGGAACCGGTCCTTGGGCCAGACGCTGAACGAGATCTGCGTGGTGGCCAGGCCCTTCAGCCAGTCGCTCTGCTTGTCGATGTCGATGGGCTCGACGTGCGATTCCCCGTCGGCGCCCGTGTAGAGCCGCCAGGTCTTCCTCATCGCGTGCTCCCCTCGAGGGCGAAACCGTACAGCCGCGCGGCGTTCTCGCAGACGATCTTGCGGCGGACATCCGCGGGCAGGTGCCCCATCTCGCGCTGCACATACTCGCGCGAGTCCGGCCACACGCCGTCGGGATGCGGAAAATCCGAGCCCCACATGATCTTGTCGACGCCGAGCTCGTCGATGAGCTTGATGCCGATCGGATCGGTCTGATACGTCGCCCAGCACTGGCGCTTCCAGTACTCGCTCGGCGCCATTTTCAGCGACAGGTCCTTGAACTGGTCTTCCCACTCCGCGTCCATGCGCCAGAGGATGTACGGGATCCAGCCGATGCCCGACTCGCCCAGCACCAGGCGCATGCCGCGATAGCGCTCGAGCGCACCGGAGAAGATCATCGACGCGAGCACGGTGGCCATGTTGACCTGGAACATCGTGATGCTCGTCGCGAACGCGGCGCGCGCGACGGGCAGCTCGACGGCAGGCGCATCGGGTAAGGAGGCGCGCGAGGGATCGCTGCCGACGAAGACAATCTTGCGGATGTGCTCGGGCACGTAGCCGCCGACGGTGTGGAAGTGCAGCGGCAGCCCGGACGCGTTCACGACCTCCCAGAGCGGGTTCCAGTAGGGATCCCAGAGCGGCTTGAGGTCCGGCGAGTTGGCGATGTCCAGGCCGCGCAGCGCGCCGCGCTTGGCCACGCGCTCGACCTCGGTGATCGCGGCGTCGAGCGGGTTGTTCGGAATCGACGCCAGGCCCGCGTAGCGCTCGGGGTGCGCCGAGCAGAAGTCGGCGAGCCACTCGTTGTAGATCCGCATGACCTCGACGGTGGCCTCGGGATCGTTCATGCGGCTGGTCGCGCCGAGGATGCCGTAGAGCACCTCGGCCTGCACGCCGTCGCGATCCTGATCTTTGAGCCGCAGATCCGGATCGCTCAGTCGGCGAATGCCCTTCTTGCCGTCGGAGTAGAGCCCGGTGGACTCCATCCGATCCGCGCGATGGATGCGGCCCGGGACGTACTCGCGTCCGGCGGAGCCCATGCCGTTGACGAGCCCGAGGTTGGCGCCTTTCTTCGTGACCCAGCGCTTGCCCTTCGGATCGTCGACGGCGTGGGGCATGCGATCGCGCATCTCCGGCGACGCCTGCGAGACGAACAGATCGGTAGGCAGCCAGCAGAGGTCGAGGTGGCAATCGGCGGAGATCATCTCGTAGCGCATCGAAACCTCCTTAGAGTCCGCGCCAGTAGCGCCGGCCCTCGAGCCGCACGATGCGGCCGAAGCCGGGCGCCTCAAAGTGGCCGGCGGCGACGACGATCTCCTCGCGCTCCAGCCGCTCGAGCAGCGCGCGCCGCGTCTGTCGCGTGAGCTCGGGATCCATGTCGGCACGGGAGACCCAGTCGGGCTCCTGCAGCTGCACGGGGCTGTGCGCAGCGTCGCCCAACACGAGCGCGCGCTCACCGCGCGAGGTGACGAGGATCGACATGTGGCCCGGCGTGTGGCCGGGCGTCGGAACCGCGGTGAGCGTGCGCGTGAGGCTCTGCTCATCTTTCATGAACTCGACCAGCCCGAGATCGGCCAGCGGCCACACGCAGGTCGGCGCGTTGGGAAAGCGTGTGGGCTGGATGTCGGGCGCGTGGCACGCCTCCCAGTCCTTCGTGCTCACCCAGTAGCGCGCCTTCGGGAATGTCGGCACCCAGCGCCCGCCCGCGTCGGTGAGATTCCAGCCGACGTGGTCGCGGTGCAGGTGCGTCATGACGACCATGTCGACCTCGTCGGGCCGCACGCCCTTGGCGGCGAAGTCGCGCAAGAGTTCGCCCCACGGCACGTCCGGCGTGTCCTTCGGGCGCGGCCCGAGGCCCGTGTCGATGAGGATCGTGCGGCCGTCGGCGCGGATCAGGTACGAGCCCAAATTGAAGCGGACCTTGTGGTCGTGCAGGTGCGACTCGTACGGCTCCCAGCGCTCCTCGGGAATGGTCGGGAAGAAGTTGCAGAGGTCGAACTCGAGCGAGCCGTCGGACAGCGCCATGATCTCGACGTCGCCGACGCGGATCACGTTGTTGGGCATCGTGGACCGGAAGCGTACCACACGCGTTACACTACCGGCGGACTCGCCGGTCCCACGGAGGAGACTGATGTCGACGCTGACCTCGCTCACGCTCGCCGCGCTGCTCGGCCTCTTTGCCGCCGCGCCCGCGCTGGCGCAGACGACTACGCTCACGATGTCCTCATGGGTGTCGCCGCAGCACCACGTCACCGCCGTCGTGCTGCAGGGCTGGGCCAACGAGGCGGAGAAGGTCACCAATGGACGGGTGAAGTTCACGATGCTGCCCAAGCACCCCTCCGCGCCGCCCGGCACATTCGACGCGGTCCGCGACGGTCTCGTCGACCTCTCGTACGTGACCGCGTCCTACACGCCGGCGCGTCACGTGCTGCCGATCATGGCCGAGCTGCCCGGCGCCGGCGAGACCGCCCTCATCAACTCCGTCGCCTACTCGCGCATCTACTGGAAGCACTTCCACAAGGTCGGCGAGTACAAGGGCGTGAAGCTGCTCGGCGTGTTCACGCACGGGCCGGGGCAGCTGTTCACCAAGAAGCCGGTCAACTCGATCGCCGACGTGCAGGGCATGAAGATCCGCACCGGCGGCGGCGCCGCGGAACAGGTGGCGCGCGCGCTCGGCGCCTCCGCGTTCGTCAAACCGGCGCCGGAGTCCTACGAGCTGCTCAAGTCAGGCGTCGCCGACGGCGTGTTCTTCCCGATGGAGTCCATCATCTCGTTCAAGCTCGACACGGTGCTGGAGCAGGCGACGTTGTTCCCCGGCGGCATGTACTCCTCCGCCTTCGGCTTCTTCATGAACGAGGACAAGTGGAACAAGCTGCCCAAGCAGGACCAGGAGGCGCTCGAGAAGATCTCCGGCGAATGGATCGCGCGCCACGCCGGCAACTCTTGGGACGTCGCCGACGGCAAGGGGCTCGAGGTCTTGAAGAAGTCCGGCGTGAAGATCGTCAACGCCAATCCCGAAATGGTCGCCGAGGTGAAGAAGCGCTCGGCGCCGCTCGTGGAGGACTGGATCAAGCAGGCGAGCGCCAAGGGCGTCGACGGCGCGAAGGTCCTCGCAGAGTTCCGTGAGGAGCTGAAGAAGGTCGCCGCCGGGAAGTGACCGTCCCCGTCGGCCTCAACGTCTGGTCGCGCCTCGTCGAGGCGACGTTTCCGTATTTCGACCGGACAGTGGCCGCGTTCGACTCGATCTGGCTGCCCGACCACGTGCAGTACGACGGCCACAAGGTCGCGGAGGGCTGGACGCTCATGACGTGGGCGCTGGCCCGCTATCCCGACAAGAAGTGCGGCCACGAGGTGCTCTGCAACAGCTTCCGCAACCCCGCCCATACCGCGAAGATGATGGCCACCGCGCAGGCGCTCTCCGGCGGCCGGGCGATCCTCGGCATCGGCGCCGGCTGGAACCAGGAGGAATACCTCGCGTACGGCTGGGCATTTCCA
>JBKOZH010000030.1:0-34235 GCA_046725765.1 Candidatus Methylomirabilota bacterium
ATGCACATCATCGGCGTGGGCGGCCAGATGCGGCGGATCTACAACCCCATGCAGTACGAGTTCCTGCAGCACCAGCAGCACTGGAACGTGTTCATGACGTACGGTGCGATGCTGCTCGGACTCGTGCAGATCGTGTTCGTCGTCAACTTCTTCTGGTCGCTGTTCGCCGGGAAGAAGGCGCCGGTGAACCCGTGGAACTCGAACACGCTGGAGTGGACAGCGCCGTCGCCGCCGCCGCACCTGAACTGGGGCCCGCGTCTGCCGACCGTCTATCGCGGTCCGTACGAGTACAGCGACCCGGACGCGCGCGAAGATTTCTTGCCGCAGTCGCAGGCGCCGGCGGTCGCCGGGGCGCGCCGGCACTGACACGGAGCAGGCGGTAATGCTGGCTCATCGTCTGGCACTCGGGACGGCGGTCGCCACCGCCGTCCTGATCGTGTTCGGCGGGCTCGTGACCAATTCCGGCGCGGCGCTCGCCGTCCCCGACTGGCCGAACACGTTCGGCCATAACCTCTTCCTCTTTCCGTGGGCGGGCATGGTCGGTGGCGTGTTCTACGAGCACGGTCACCGCCTGCTCGGCGCCACGGTCGGCCTGCTCACCGTGGCGCTCGCCGCGGCGCTCTGGCCGCGCGGCGGGGCGCTGCGCGTGCTCGGCGTCGTCGCCGTGGTGGCGGTCGTGGCGCAGGGCGTGCTCGGCGGACTTCGCGTGGTGCTGCTGCGCGACGAGCTCGCGCTGATCCACGGTCCGCTGGCCCAGGCGTTCTTCGCGCTCATCGCCGCGCTTGCTTACCTCACGTGGCCGGGCGCCCGGACGACCACGCTCGGCGGGGACGCGGGACTCCGCCGGCTCGCCATTGCCGCCGTCGGCGTCACGTACGGACAGATCGTGCTCGGAGCCTGGCTGACGCATGCCGGTTGGCTTTGGCGGCACGTCGCCGGGGCCGTCGTCGTCTTTGCGATCGTGCCGGTGTTGACCGCACGCGCACGCCGAACCGGCGACGCTGTGGCCACCGCCCTGTCGCGAGCGCTATTGGCGCTGCTCGGCGTGCAGGCCGCGCTCGGCATCGGCGCGTACGTCGCGCGCTTCTCGGCGATCTGGATCCCGGGGGAGCAGCTGACGATGCTCGCGCTGCCGGTGGCGCATCGGCTGGTCGGCGGGTTGATCCTCAGCGCCGTGGTCGTGCTCACCGTGCGTTTGCACGCGCGTTCGGCTGCTCACGGTGTCCGCTCCCAGGGCAAAAGAGGGGATATGGGGGAAGCCGCAGGGGTCCCCCATCTAGAGGTTTCACAATGACTCCGCCGACCGAGATCATCGTCGTTCCCCTGGTCCGCGACCGCCGCCGCGTGCTGAGCGACCTCGTCGTCCTCACCAAGCCGCGCGTGGTGCTCATGGTGCTGGTCACGACGCTCGTCGGCTATTACGTCGGCCTCACGGGCGCGCCCGACTGGGTGCGACTGCTGCATCTGGCGATCGGCACCGCGCTCGCCGCCGGCGGGACGCTGGCGCTGAACCAGTACTGGGAGCGTGACGTCGACGCGCGCATGGAACGCACGCGCTCGCGTCCGCTGCCCGACGGCCGGCTGACGCCGCTGGAGGCGCTGGCCTTCGGTGCGGCGGTCACCGCGCTCGGCATCGCGTATCTCGCGGCGTTTGTCGGTGTCGCCCCGGCAGCAGTCACGCTGGCGACGTTCGGGCTCTATCTCTTCGCGTACACGCCGCTGAAGCTGCGTTCCGCGCTCTGCACGATCGTCGGCGCCGTGCCGGGCGCGCTCCCGCCGGTCACCGGTTGGGTCGCCGCGCGCGACGACGTCGGCGCGGGCGCGTGGATCCTGTTCGGCATCCTGTTCCTCTGGCAACTGCCGCACACGCTTGCGATCGCGCGGCTCTATCGTGACGACTACGCGCGCGCGGGCGTGCAGCTGCTGCCCGTGATCGACCCGGACGGCACGAGCACCGAGCGCCAGATCGTGACCGGTTGCCTGGCGCTGCTCGGCGTGAGCTTGCTGCCGACACTCATTGGGCTCGCGGGTGTGGTCTATTTCGCCGGCGCGCTCGCGCTCGGGCTCGGCTTCGTCGTGTTGGGCGCGCGCCAGGCGCTGACGCCGTCCGCCGCCGGCGCCCGTCGCGTCCTGTTCGCGTCGCTCCTGTATCTCCCGGCGCTGCTGACGCTGCTGGCGCTGGACAAAGCATGAAGGCCGGCGGCGAGCTGTCTCACCGCAATCGCCAGACGGTGCGCGTGCTGCTGGCCATCGCCGCCACGCTCGCGATCGCCACGCTGCTCGCGGGCATCCGGTGGTGACGGCATGAGCCCCGCGGTCCAGGCGCCGCCGCGTCCGCCGGCCGAACGGCGTACCAACGGCCGCATCCCGCCCGCGCCGCCCGACTTCGGCGGCTGGGGTGACGACGACCGCGAGCCGGGGCCGCGCCGCGGCCTCGACAACCTGCGTCTCGCCGTCCTGTTCCTGATGGGCACGGAGGCCATGTTCTTCACGGCGCTCATCTCGGCGCTCATGATCATCCGCATCGGCATGGCCGCCTGGCCGCCGCCGCTCGAGCCGCGGCTGCCGATCGCGGTGACCGGCGTGAACACGCTCGTGCTGCTTGCCTCGAGCGTCACGCTCGCGGCGGCGAGTCGTGCGCGACGCCGCGGCGACCACGCTCGGCACGTGCGCTGGCTGCGTGCGACGGCGGCGCTGGGCGTCCTGTTCCTGGCGGTGCAGGGCTACGAGTGGATCCGGCTGATCGGCTACGGCCTGACGCTCGCGTCCGGCGTGTACGGCACGACGTTCTTCGCGCTGATCGGCTTCCACGGCCTACACGTGCTGGCTGCGCTCGTCTGGCTGCTCGTCACCACGGCGCTGGTCGCGCGCGGCCGCTTCCGCGACGCTCGAGTGGCGCCGTTACAGGCCTGCGTGATGTTCTGGCACTTCGTCGTCGGTGTGTGGCCCGTGCTCTACGTGACGGTGTACCTCATATGAGAGCGCGGGGCGCGCTCGGCGCGCTGGTGCTGGCGCTCCTCCCGGGCCGCGCGGCGGCGTGTGCCGTCTGCCTCGGCTCGGCGTTCGGCGATCGCTCGTACAGTTGGCCGTATATCGGCCTCATCATGATGCCGTTCGTGGTGGCGGGCGCGGTCATCGGCGTGCTCGCCTGGCAATTCGGTTGGCGGCCGCGGCATGTCGCGGCGCGAGTGTCCGCAGTCGTTCTTCGGATCGAGGGGGCTACGCCCCCCCGAGCCCCCCGGCGCGCCGCACCCGCCGATCCTTCACCTCGCACTCACACGGAGACGACATGACTGCTGCGACCGCGCACGGGGCGGCGGCGATAGAGCCCGCCGAGTCCCCCCTCACACCAGAATCGTGGGGCAAGCTCGGCATGTGGATCTTTCTCGCCGGCGATGCCGTCGGCTTCGGCACGCTGCTGGCCGGCTATGGCGCCATGCGCGCCACCAGCGCCGACTGGCCGAACCCCTATGAGGTGCTCGGCATCAACCTCACTGCGGCGATGACCTTCCTCTTGATCTGCTCGAGCGTGACGATGGTGAAGGCGCTCGAGTGGCTCAGCCGCGGCGACCGGAACCGCGCCAAGATGTTCCTGCTGTTGACCGCGATCGGCGGCGCGCTCTTCGTCAGTCTGCAGGCCTACGAGTGGACGCACCTGATCCATCGCGGGCTGCACATCAACGGCAACCCGTGGGGCGCCTCGCTGTTCGGGACGTCGTTCTTCCTGGTCACGGGGTTTCATGGCCTGCACGTCACCGCGGGCGTGATCTACCTGCTGGCCACGATCGGCGTGGTGTCGCGGCGTCCGCGGCCGATGGACTCCTACAACTTCGTCGAGATCACCGGGCTGTACTGGCACTTCGTCGACCTGGTGTGGATCATGGTGTTCACCTTCATGTACCTCCTCTGAGGGGCGGGAGTCATGGCGGAACACAAGCATCCCAACTACATGGCGATCTTCTACTACCTCGCGATCCTCACCGCGGTCGAGCTGGGCGTCATCTTCCTGCCGATCAGCAAGTTCGTGATCGCGGTCCTGCTGTGCGTCTTCGCCGTCTGGAAGGCGGCCCTGGTCGCGATGTACTTCATGCACCTCAAGATCGAAACACGGACGCTCGGCCTGATCGCGGTCACGCCGCTCGTCATCGCGACGCTGCTCGTCTTCGTGCTGCTGCCGGACGGCTTTGCCGTCGCCAAGAAGACGTCCGACGACAAGAAAGTCGCCGCGCCCGCCGCGGCCAAGCACTGAGCCGACGGCGCGTGCACGGGGCGCTCTGTGGCCGAGGCGCTGCGGCGCGTGGCGACGGGTATCGGCCGCGGCCTGCGGCTGCGCTGCCCGCGTTGCGGCCGCGCGCCGCTCTACCGCGGCTGGTTCACGATGAACGAGGTGTGCCCGGTCTGTTACCTGAAATTCGAGCGCGCGCAGGGCTACTGGGTGGGCGCGATCTACGTGAACTACGCCGTGACCACGGTGGTGGCGCTGGCCGGCTACTTCGTTCTGTGGAGCCGCACGGGGATGTCGACGGCGGCGCAGCTCTCGATCTGGCTGCCGTTCTGCGTGCTGTTTCCGCTGTGGTTCTTCCGGTACAGCCGAAGCCTCTGGCTCGCCGTCGAGTACGGCGTCAATCCCGAGCCCTGAGGATCGACGCGTGAGATCCCTGGCGCTCGTCCTGGCGCTGGTCGCGCTGTCGGCGTCCGCGTCGGACGCTGCTTACGAGGCGGCAACGACGGTGAAAGACGGTGGCACGCTGTCCGGCGTCGTTCGCTTCGCCGGCGCAGCACCGGCGCTCGCCCCGCTGCCCATCTCCCGCGGCCAGGATGCGTGCGGCGGCGATCGGCAGGCTTCCGAGGCCTTCCAGATCGGCCCCAACCGCGGCGTGAAGGGCGGCGTCGTGCGGATCGAGGGCGTGACGATGGGCAAGAAGCCCGCGGGTGACGTCCTGCTCGACACCCAGCAGTGTCGGTTCGTGTCGCACGTGAGCGCGCTGGCGGTCGGCGAACGAGCGCGCGTGAAGAACTCCGACGGCCTCGTTCACAACGTCCTGGGCTCGGTGGACGGCGCCACGGTGTTCAACGTGGCCTTGCCGCACCGCGATCAGCAGGTCGACATCACGCGGCGGCTCCGGCAGCCGGGCATCGTGCGCGTGCTGTGCGAGGCGCATCCGCACATGTTCGCGTGGCTGGTGGTGCACGACAGCCCGTACGTGGCGGTGACCGACGAGCGCGGCGCATTTCGGATTTCGGACGTTCCGCCGGGCACGTACAGCGTCACGCTCTGGCACGAGGGCTTTCGTCCGCGCGGCCGCGACCGGGACGGGCGACCACACTACGATGTCGCTCGCACGCTGACCAAGCAGGTGACCATCGCGCCGCGCGGCGCCGCGACGATCGAGTTCGAACTCAAGTAAACGGGGGAGCGCATGTACAAGCACGTCTACGTGCCGGTCGACAACTCGGAACACAGCAACCGCGCCATCGATCTCGCCGTCGAGCTCGGGCGGGCACTCGACGCGCGGCTGACCGGCTCCCACGTCTATGCCGCGCGGCTGCACGACTATCGCTTCAAGCAGATGGAGTACACGCTGCCCGAGGAGTACAAGGACGAGAACGAGCTCGAGCGCCAGCGGAAGATCCACGACTCTCTGATCGCCATGGGCCTGCAGCTCATCTCCGAGTCCTATCTCGACGTGATGAAGGCCAAGGCCGAGCAGGCGGGGCTCGCCTTCACCGCGAAGATGATGGACGGCAAGCACTACAAGGCGCTCATCGAGGACACACTGGCCTCGGACTACGACCTCGTGATCATGGGCGCGCTCGGCATGGGCGCGGTGAAGGACAGCCAGCTTGGCTCGGTCACCGAGCGGTTCGTGCGCCGCGTGGAGCGCGACACGCTGGTCGTGCGCAATCCCGAGGCGCGCCCGGACGGACAGGGCGCGATCGTGGTTGGGCTCGACGGCTCGCCGCAGTCGTTCCACGGGCTCAAGATCGGCCTGGCGCTGTCGAAGGCGCTCGGCCGGCCCGTGAATGCCATCGCCGTCTACGATCCGTACCTGCACTACGCGATGTTCAACGGCATCGTCGGCGTGCTCAACGAAAAGGCGTCGAAGATCTTTCGCTTCAAGGAGCAGGAGCAGCTGCACGAAGAGATCATCGATACCGGCCTGGCCAAGATCTACCAGTCGCACCTGGAGATCGCGCGCAAGCTCGCCGCCGACGACGCCGTCGATCTCGGCATCACGCTGCTCGACGGCAAGTGCTTCGAGAAGGTCCTCACCTACGTGCGCAAGGAGCAGCCCTGGCTCTTGATCCTCGGGCGTGTCGGCGTGCACTCCGACGAGGGTGAGAAGGACCTCGGCTCGAACACGGAGAACCTGCTACGGCTGGCGCCCTGCAACGTGCTGCTGACCGGCGGCCGCTTCTACCCGCCGCTCGACGTGAAGGCAGAGGAGATCATCTCCTGGACCGTGGAGGCCGAGACGCGCATGGAGCGCGTACCCGTGCAGGTCAAGGGTGTCGCGCGCACCGCGCTGCTGCGCTACGCGATCGAGCAGGGCCACACCGTCATCACCAACAAAGTGATCGACGAGGCGATGGCCATCTTCATGCCGACGCGCATGGCTGAGCGGATGCAGATCATGGCCGAGGATCTCGCGGTGGCGAAGCTGCGCGCCGAGACGCAGCCGGCGACCGCCATCTGCTCGGTGTGCGGTTATACGGTCAAAGGACCGAACGCGGTCGTCACGTGCCCCGTCTGCAAGGCCGCGCCCGACAAGTTCCAGGTGATCAGCCGTGACGTCATCGAGGCCATCGCGGCCCAGGAGGGCGGCATCGCCGAAGAGGAGGCGCTGCCGGGCGTGCAGGTGAAGTGGTCCGCCGATGCCCGCGACGCGCTTCGCGAGGTGAGCGATGCGTACCTGCGTCGCCGCGCCAAGGCACGCGTCGAGAAGTACGCGCGCAGCCGGAAGATTCCGGTGATCACGTGTCAGCTCGCGCTGCCGATGATCGAAGAGGTGGTCGGACGCGACAAGCTCGGCGCGGGCTGGGACACGCTGCTGGCGCGCACGAAGTTCGAGCCGGCGCAGGCGCCCGCCGCAACGGTCGCCGAGGGGAGTGCATTTGCGTGGACCGAGGAGGCGACGGCCCGACTCAACCGCGTTCCGGCAGGGTTCATGCGCGACATGACCCGTGAGGAAGTCGAGAAGGTCGCGACCGCCAAAGGCGTGACCACGATCGATCTCGCCGTGTGCGAGGAGGGCATCGGCCACGCGCGGCAGACGATGAACGAAGTCATTGCCGGCTACGTTTCGAACAAGAAACCACGGTAGCGATGGCTGAGACCGGGCGCCGGGACGGGCACGGTCCGGCGACCACGTGCGCGGCGGTGGTCGATACGCTATGTGAGGCCATCCATGCATTGAGCCTTGTCCTCGTCGGCGGGGGACGGGTCGGCGGACCGTGCCCGCCCCAGCACCCACTCTCAGCCAGCACAACCAGGCTCTCGCTCGGACGCAACCGATGAGTGCTTCGACGACTGCGTACACGGCCTATTCGGTCTCGTGGAATCTGACCCAGCGGTGCAACCTCGAGTGCGCGCACTGCTACATGTCGGCGCACGCGGGGGCCGACACGCGCGGCGAGCTCACCACCGCGGAGTGCTTCCGCGTCATGGACGAGATCGGCGCCGTCAATCCCAACGTCTTTCTGATTCTCACCGGAGGCGAGCCGCTGCTGCGGCGCGACATCTGGGACGTCGCCGCCTACGCGGCGAACAAGAAGTTCACCACGGTGTTTGGCACCAACGGGGTGCTGCTGCGCGAGCGCGAGGCGCGCGCGATGCGCGAGCATGGCGTGCTGGGCGCCTCGATCAGCCTGGACTCGACCGATCGCGTGAAGCACGACGGCTTTCGCCGGCTGCCGGGCGCGTGGGACGCCGCGGTGCGCGCGACCCGCGTGCTGGCTGATGAGGGGCTCGACTTCTCACTGCACATGTCGGTGACCGATTGGAACGTCAAAGAAATCCCCGCGATGGTCGACCTGGCGCGTGACCTCGGCGCCACCGTGCTGAACTTCTTCTTTCTGGTGCGCACCGGGCGCGGGCGCGACCTCACCGACATCGATGCCGCCGCCTACGAGGACATTCTCACGTGGCTGGCGAAGGCGCAGGGCGCCGGGCAGGGTCCGCCGAGCTTCGTGCGGCGCATGCTGGGTATGGCCGAGACGGCCGCGCCCGCCCCCTTCGAAGATCCATGGTCGACGCCGGCCGGACGTGTCGACGGGTTGTTGATCAGGGCGAAGTGCGCGCCGCACTTCCGCCGCATCCTCTGGCAGCTGAATCCCTCGTCGCCGCTGTTGAAGAACTACGCGCACGGCTCGTGTCCGGCGGGGAAGTACTACTGTCGCATCACGCCCGAGGGCGACGTCACCCCGTGCCCGTACATGCCGGTCAGCGCCGGCAATCTGCGTGCGACCGGCTTCGCCGACTTGTGGCAGTCGGCGCCCGTGTTCGCCGACTTGCGCGAGCCAAAGCTCGGCGGCCGGTGCGGCGCCTGCGAGTTTTCGAAGATCTGTGGCGGATGCCGCTGTCGCGCGTACGCGACGCACGGTGATTACCTGGCGGAGGATCCTGCCTGCGGGTACCAGCCCGGTGCTCACGGCGGTGGCGTGATCGAGCTTCCCGCAACGCTCACATTCGGGCTGCCGGTGGACTACGAGCTGCGCTGGGACGCGGCCGCCCGAGCGCGGCTCGACGCGATCCCGTCGTTCGCGCGCGGCATGGTCGTCAAGGCCGTCGAGGCCTACGCGCGCTCGCGCGGCGAGAGCGTCATCACGCCCGCGCTGCTCGCCGACGTGCGCGCCTCGTGGGGCTCGCGCTTCCGGCCTCGCGCATGACGCGTCTCGCGGCATCCGACATCGGCGGCGCCCGAAGCGCGAACACCACGCTCGCGCCGAGATGGCTCGCCTGTACGCCCTCGCTCGCTCGGACGCCGCGAGCGCGACCCGCCATCCCCCGAAAGGGGTTGCGCAATGGCCGGTCTCACGTCGGCGGCGCGCTCACGGCGTTCTGCGCTTCGCGGGGCGACACGGCTCGCCATACGGCGCTCGCGCGGTGTCCGCTCTCCGGACGCCGCCGCGGCAACTGCCTCGAGGCGCGGCAGGCATGATTCCGGAACGGCCGCCATTTGATCCGGGGGATCGCTATCGCGACGCGGCGCGTGCGTACTTCGCGTACGGGGTCGTCTACTGGATCGGCGGCGCGTACCTGGCGCTCCAGGGCGTCGGTGTACGCGGCGCGATGGCCGGGGCGGGGGTCAGCTGGATCGTCCTCGGCCTCGTGTTCGTGATCGCCATTCCATATCTGCTGCGACGGCGGCGTCCGTGGTTCGAGCGCTGGGTGCTGAGCCGCCGCGACTTCGCGCGAATCCTGACGCTGCTCATGGCCGTCCGCGCCTGGCACGTGCTGCGCGTGGTGCTGCGCCCGGAGACCGCGTCGGTGGCCGCGCCGTGGGGCGGAGAGATCACGTTTCGCGCCGGCGCCGCCGTGTTCTTCCTCGTCACCGTCGTCGCGCTCCTCTTCGTCGCAGTGGCCGCCTGGGGTTCGGATCAGCAGGCGATCGAGTAACGAGCGCCATGCCCAAGCGCTACAAGGACATTGCCGGCGACGGCGGCTCGAACATCGCGGGACAGGTCAGCGAGCAGCAGGCTCGCCTGCGCGCGCGGCTGGCCGAGGTGCGCGCGATCGTGGCGGTGGTCTCCGGCAAGGGCGGCGTGGGCAAGTCCTCGCTGACCGCCAATCTCGCCGCGTGCTGGGCCCTCGAGGGCCGGCGCGTCGGCGTGTTGGACGCCGACCTCAACGGTCCGACGATGGCGACGATGCTTGGCGTGCGGGGACGCCGGCTTGTCGTCGGCGCCGAGGGCGTCGTTCCGCCCGAAGGGGCGCTCGGTGTGCGCGTCATGTCGATGGATCTGCTGCTGCCCTCGGACGACGCGCCGCTCGTGTGGGAGGCGCCCACCCAGGCCGAGTCGCACACCTGGCGCGGGGCGATGGAAGCCAACGCGCTGCGCGAGTTTCTGACCGACACCGCGTGGGGCGCGCTCGACGTGCTGCTTCTCGACTTGCCGCCGGGCACCGACCGACTCGTCACCGTCGCGTCGCTGCTGCCGGTGCTGTCGGGGACGATCGTCGTGACGATCCCCTCCGACGTCTCGCACCTCGTCGTGCGCAAGTCGATCACGATCGCTGCGCAGGCCAAGGCGCCGGTGCTCGGCCTCGTCGAGAACATGAGCGGCCTGTTCCCCGGCCCATCGGGTGCGGAGCTCGCGCGCGAGGCCGGCATCCCGTTTCTCGGTGCCGTGCCGTTCGATCCCGCGCTGGCCGCCGCCGCGGATCTCGGTGAGCCCATCGTCGCCTCGGCGCCGAGCTGCGAGGCTTCGCGGGCGCTGCGGGAGATCGCGGCGGCTGCCGGGGCGGCGCTCAGCCGCGCGGAGACGCCTTCGTCGCGGAATACGCGACCGACCTGATTGGGTCTGCGGTGGGGATCCCTCGCGGGATCCCCCACCGACTGTCGGAGTTGTTTACTGGCAGGTGACGCCGGCGGCGAGCTGGTAGTTCGCCACCTTATAGGTCGACACGAAGTTGTCGTCCCACGCGGCCAGACGCAGGCGCCCGAGCGGCGACTCACCGTCCCAGCCGTAGATGCGCACCCGATCCACCAGGTCGGCCATCTTGACCGCGCCCTGCAGGTACTCCTGCGCTGTCGCCTTGTCCAGGAAGACAGCGATAGTCTCGTGCACCGGCCGGCCACCGTTGATCGGCGCCGTCTTCAGCCACTCCAGGATGACCGTGAAGCCGTCCATCGAGGCGTCGTTGACCATCTGGCGGTTGATCGTCATCCGCTGCAGCAGGGGTCCCACATAGCGGGAGAACATCGACGACGCCCGCTGCTCCATCGGCATGGCCGCGAACTCGGTCGACGGCTCCTGCTCGATGTAGACCCGCAGCGAGAGGTACCGGTCGTCCTTGGAGGCGTCCCGCGGCTTGTAAAAGCCGATGCCCTCTTTGGGCACTTCGAGCCACGGCATGCAGTGGTAGATCGTGAAATTCAGTTGCTTCAGGGTCGCGTTGTAAGTCGCGCCCAGCGTGCGTGCCTTGTCCGAGGTGTAGCGGTCGAGCGCGAGGATGCGGTCGTCCGGCGGCGACGCCGCCTCGCCGACCGCGGCGAACAGGAGGATCACGGCCAGAACCGGGGCGAGTCGTTGTGTCATCATGCGACGCGACCTCTGCATCGGCGATGCCACGCCGGCATGCGCGTACCGGCGGGGGCTTGGACGGCGCGAGCGACCGGGCCGGTGGCGGGCCGACACGCCCGCAGCACCGGCCTTGTCAACTCGGCATCAGCGCTCGAGGATCTGCTCCGAACTGACCGTGATGGGCCGGCCCCACCAGCCCTGGTCCCGCGCCAGCGCGATATCCCCGCGCGTAACCTTGGCCGCCGTGCCCTCGCGGTTGCGAAGGGAGAAGAACCCGTGGTCGCCCGAGGCGTAGTGGGTGGGATGCTCCTTCCACGTCCGCCACTCCTCGCCCGACGCGCATCCTGCCAATGTGACGATCGCACCGCCGATCAGCAATACCCTCCACCGCTTGCTCTGCATACCGTCGTCCTCCGCACAATGAGAGTCGCGATTGTCGGGCAAACGCGCGCGGACATCCTACAGCGGAGTGGTCGAAGCTTCAAATAGTGGTGTGAGCCGCAAGACATCGGCGGGGTTGGGGCCCCCGCCGGCTGACGAGCCCATGAATGATAGACTTCAATCAGCGATGGATGTCCTCAGCATTCATGCGATGCCCTCCGGATTGCGACGGCCGATCCTGATCACCGCGTTCAGCGGCTGGAACGATGCGGCGGAGTCGGCGACCACGGCCGCCCGGTATCTGGCCACCACGTTCAACGCCCGCAAATTCGCCGAAATCGACCCCGAAGAGTTCTACCATTTCGGGCTTTCGCGGCCGACCGTGCGATTCAAGGCTGGCTCCGAGACCGACCGCGAGGTCGTGTGGCCGGTCACCGAGTTTTCGATCGCGCAACCACCCGAGCTGGACCGCGACATCATCGTCGCCGTCGCCGCCGAGCCGCACCTGAAATGGAAGACGTACTGCGCGGCGATCATCGAGCTGGCGCGGCGCTGCAACGCCACGCTGCTGCTCAGCCTCGGCGCGCTGCTCGCCGAGGTGCCGCACACGCGGCCCGTCCGCCTCTCGGGCGGCGCGGCGGATCCCGAGCTGGCGCGGCTGCTCGGCGCCAAGCCGACGCGCTACGAGGGACCCACCGGCATCGTGGGCGTGCTCAATACGGCGTGCCGTGACAGCGGGTTGCCGACGGCGTCCCTCTGGGCGAACGTCCCACACTACATCTCGGGCATCGAGAATCCCAAGGCCGCGCTCGCGCTCGTTCGCCGCGTTCTCGTCCTGCTCAATGCCACCGTCGACCTGAGCGACCTCGAGGACGCCGGGCGCCAGTTCGATCAGAATCTCACCGAGATCGTCGCGCAAAACGAGAAGATCGCGGGCTACATCCGCAAGCTGGAGTCGCGCGACGTCGAGGACGAGCCGGCCACTCCCGCCGGTACGAGCGATCTACCGCCGGCGTCCGAGCTGGTGGAGGAGATCGAGCAGTTCCTGCGGCAGCAGCGTCCGGAGTGACGGCGGGCCCACGACGTCGGAGGACGGCGCGGGCGGCATGCGTGGCCGTCGCGCTCGCGCTGACCGTGCTTCCGATCTTTTCCGGCGCCGGCGACCGTCTCGCCGTGAGCTGGCACCCCGCGCGGCCGCGTGTCGGTGACGTCGCCTGGCTGCACGTCCGCGGCGCGTCCGACGCGGCGGTCGTCGAAGGCTCCCTGGGCGACCGCTCGCTCACGTTCTTTCCGTACGCGGGCGGCCACGCCGCGCTCGTGGGCGTGGACATCGACACGAAGCCCGGAGCTCATCCGTGGCGCGTGGCCGTGCTCGAGCCGGGCCTCGATCCGCGGCCACTGAGCGGCAAGGTCACGGTGGTCGCGCGCACGTTTTCCGTGCAGCGGCTGACGGTGCCGCCGGGGATGGCGGATCTCGATCCCGAAACGGAGCGGCGCGCCGTCGCCGAGGGCCAGACGCTACAGGCGCTCTATCGCACGATCTCGCCGGAACGACTCTGGCGCGGGCCGTGGGTGCGTCCGGTGGGCGGTGACGCAGCGGCGAGCGGCTTCGGTGCGCGGCGCATCATCAACGGCAAGCCGCGCGCGCCGCACGCGGGAGCCGACTACGCGGTGCCACAGGGCACCCCGGTTGTCGCCGCCAATAGTGGGCGCGTCGCGCTGGTGGCGGACTACTTCTTCCCCGGCCGCCTGGTCGCGCTGGATCACGGGCTCGGGCTGTACACCCTCTACTTCCACCTCGACACGGTCGCCGTCGGAGAGGGCGACCGCGTGGACCGCGGCCAGACGCTCGGCACGGTCGGCGCGACCGGTCGGGCGACCGGGCCGCATTTGCACTTCGGCGCCCAGCTCGGGGGCGCGCGCGTCGATCCGGCAGCGCTTCTCGCCTTACGCCTCGCGGATTAGGCCTCGCGTCGGACGGCGAGAAGCGCGCCGAGCCGAGCGGCTTACCGCCGGCGGGCTTTCTTCGAGGACTTCTTCGCGCGCGAGCGGGTGCGGCCGCGCGCCTTGCCCTTCGTGCGCCCGCCGCGGCGGCTCCGGGCCTTCGAGGTTTTCCGCGCGCCGCGCTTCCTCGCGCCCGCCTTCTTGCGGCCTGCGCGCTTGCGAGCGGGACGCGCTTCGCCGGCGCCCGCGCCCATGTCGGAACCGGAGCTCATCGGGTCGCTGCCGTAGCCGCCGCTACCGTCCATCATGCGTTCCATGCCGACCTCCAGGTGGATCGTGCGCGTCAGATCGTGAGATCTCGCTGCGCTTACCGTGCACACGGCGGCCCGCTGCACGCAAGAATATTTTCACACGCGCACTGCTGCGCGCAGCCGATCGGCCTCACGACGCAGTGCTGCGTCCGACCAGACGGTGAGCGACGAGCGTGCAAGCATCGCGCGGACGGCGCTGCGCGAGATCTTGATCGGCGTCGGCGTGGCGAGCGGGTTCGGGTGGCGCGCGACCGCCGCCAGCGTCCCGAGGCCGATCAAGAGCGGCCACGCGCACGCGAGCCGCATCCGCCACTCGGCGCGGGGAATGGCTAGCGTGTAGCGCCACGCGGCGTCGTAGTGCTCGAGGGCGTCGCGCAGGAGACGCTCGAGGAGCCGCCGGGCTTTTGGAGTCTTCGCGGCATCGAGCAGGTCGCGAGGGGCCAAGCCGAGCACCGCGAGCTCCTGCGCCGGCAGGTAGCAGCGGCCTTGGCGCAGATCCGCCGGCACATCGCGCACGACGTTCGTGAGCTGCAAGGCCTTGCCGAACCGCACGCCGGTGGCGCTCAGCGCGGCCACGTCCCAGCCGGCCAGGCGCGGCCGATGGGCCACGTGCAGGCGCGTCCAGAACTCACCGACGCAGCCGGCGACGAGATACGTATAGCGGTCGAGCTCGGCCAGGCTGTCGAGCGCCGCGAGCGTGTCAGCGTCTTCGCCGGGGAAGCGTTCGAGGTCGAAGCGCTGGCCCTCGGTGATCGTCGCGAGCACCGCGCGCACAGCCGCACGGTCGGCTGAAGGCAGGCGCTCGACACGCGCCAGCGCCTCCCCGACGCGCTCGAGCAGCTCACGCTCGGCGGCGTGCGCTTGCAGCGGTGCGCACGCCCGCGCCGGCGCCGCCGGGTCCGCGCCGGGCGCTCCCGCATAAGCCGCGCTCAGCGTGGCGAGGTGGCGCAGCCGCTCCGCGCGCGGCAGCAGCCGCGTGTCGGCCACCGTGTCCGTCGCCCGCGCGAGCAGATACGCCAGACCGATGGGCTCACGCAGCGAGCGGGGCAGGATCGCGAGCGAGAGATAGAAGCTTCGGCTGACCCGCCGCAGCAGGTCGCCGACGAGATCGGTCACTCGTAGTCGAAGGGTCGACGCGGCGGGTCTGGCGAGTCCTTGGCCTTCTTCAGGCCTTCCTGGAATTTGCGGTCGAGCACCTTGCCCTTGTCGGCCTCGGCGGCCTGGGCCTGGCGAAAGCGCTCTTCGCGCTCGGCGGCCTTCGCGCCCAGCGCGCCGAATGCCTTGTCCAGATCGGCGACGGTGCGCTTGCGCGGCGGCTCCTCGTGCGCGATCACGGCACGCACCTCGGGATCGACCGTCAACTTGGCCTGACAGCAGGGGCACTCGACCTTGAATGCCGTCGTCATCGAGCCGAGGCTAGCATAGAATGCGGAGCGGTGCCCGAGCTCACCAACGATTTCTCGTGGTCCCGCAGTCGCGACGGCGTCTTCTCTGAGTGCAAGCGGCGGTACTTCTACCACTATTACGGCTCCTGGGGCGGTTGGGATGCCGCGGCCGCCGAGGAAGTGCGCCGTCTCTACGTCCTCAAGCAGCTCGCCTCGCGGCAGATGTGGGCCGGCCGCGTCGTGCACGACGCCATCGAGATGGCGCTGCACGTCTTCGCGGCGGGCCGCGACGTGCCGATCGAGCCATTCATCGCGGACGTCGTGCAGCGCATGCGTGAGGAGTGGCGCTCGTCGCGCGACGGCCGCTATCGCGACAATCCCAAGACGCTGGCGCTGTTCGAGCACGAGTACGCGACCGGGCTGAAGCCGGAAGTGTGGCAGATGCTCCGGAGCAACGTCGAGCGATCGTTGCGCAACTTCTTCCGGCTTCCGCTGCTCGCCGAGATCCGCAAGACCGCCTCCGAGCACTGGTCGATCGAGCACTGGAGCAAGGTCCTCGACTTCGAAGGCACGCCGATGTGGATCGCGCCCGACTTCGGCTTCTGGACGCCGGAGGGTCGGCTGGCGCTCGTCGACTGGAAGACCGGTGCCGCCGACCCGGATTCCGCCGCCTTCCAGCTAGGCTGCTACGCGCTCTACGCGAAGGACATGCTGGGCGTGGATCCCGAACGGGTCGATCTCCTCGAGGTCAACCTGCGCGAGCCGCTGGTCACGCCCCACAAGTGGGACGCGGCGCGCCTGGTCGACATCCGCGAGCAGCTGCGACTCTCCATTCGCGGCATGAAGGCCTATCTCGCCGACCCCGAGCGCAACGTTGCCGTCATCGAGGCATTCGAGCGCACCGAGCAGCTGCGGATCTGCCGCTGGTGCAACTTCCGCGCGGTGTGCCGCCCTGAGCTTTAGGAGTCCCGTCGCGCGCCAATGAAGTGGGCGCGGCGCATCGGAGCGGCCGTGCTGGTCGCGGCTCTCGCATGTGGTGTCTGGGCCTTTGCGCTCGAGCCGGCGTCTCTTTCGACGCGGCACCATCGGCTCGTCATCCCCGACTGGAGCAGGGAGTTCGCCGGCCTACGTGTCGCCGTGCTGGCGGACCTTCATGTCGGCTCTCCCTTCAATGGCATCGGCAAGCTCGGGAAGATCGTTGACGCCACGAACGGCCTGAGGCCGGATCTCGTTCTCATCGCCGGCGACCTCGTGATCCATGGCGTCCCGGGTGGTACGTTCGTCGCGCCGGAGGACACGGCCGCGGTCCTGGCGCGATTGAGCGCGCCACTCGGTGTGTGGGCGACGCTGGGGAATCACGATTGGTGGTTCGACGCGCGGAGAACTATTGTCGCGCTGGAACGGCACCGTATCGGCGTTCTCGAAGACAGGGCGGTTCGGATTCGGCGGGGCAACGCTCACTTCTGGCTCGTCGGCATCAGCGATTTCTGGGGAGGTCGGCACGACGTGAGAGCGGCGATGACGGCGGTCGTGGACGATGCGCCCGTGCTGATGTTCACGCACAATCCCGACGTGTTTCCCGGAATCTCGGAGCGCTTCAGCTTGCTCATCGCGGGACACACGCATGGCGGACAGGTGCGCGTGCCGCTACTCGGCCGCCCGATCATCCCATCGAGATACGGCCAGCGCTTCGCCTACGGTCACGTCGTCGAGGGCGGACGCCATTTGTTCGTGAGCCCGGGTTTGGGGACGAGCATTCTGCCGGTCAGGTTCGGGGTCCCGCCCGAGGTTACCGTCCTCGAGCTGCATCCGAACCGATAGGGGTGGATACTGGGACTCGCTTGATGGCGACGTCTGAATCGACCATACGCGCGATCGCGATTGGCCTACTCCTGGCGAGTTGCACGTCCGCCGAGCGGGGTGCCGTGACGCCATCCGGCACGCTCACGACACTCACGCCGGGCGCCGACCAGTGGTTCAGGCTCAGCATGGAGTCGCTCGGAGAACCTGACGGCAGACACGTGCGTCTGCGCGGCTATGTCGAAAACACTTACGGCGAGGCGGTGGGCAGGGTCCAGCTGCTTGCCCAGTCGCTCGATGCCGGCGGCAACGTCGTCGATCAGAAGCTCTCGTGGGTGCCGGGCGCGATCCCCGCGTTCGACCGCGTGTACTACGAGATTCCGCGTCTGGTCCGGGCCGATCGATACCGAGTCAGCGTCTGGGCGTACGAGCGCAGAAAATTCTTCTGACCTAGGCCAGTACGCCGAGCGGCGGCGCGCCGGCCCAGCCGGGAAACAATGTTGCCGGATTCGCGATCCCGAGCTGGCGCCCGGCGACCTCGGCGAACAGCGCGCGGAAGTCGGTGGTGACGGCGAGGTCGCGCCCCTCGTAGAGCCGCTCGCGGGCCAGCCCCGGCCAGCGGCCGTAGACGCGCCCGCCGCGCACACCGCCGCCGAACAGCAGCATCGCCGTCGCGTGACCGTGATCGGTGCCGCGATTGCCGTTCTCGGCGACCGTGCGCCCGAACTCCGACATCGTGAGCACGACGACGTCGCCCATGCGATCGCCCAGGTCCTGCGCGAAGGCCGTCAGCGAGGCGCCGAAGTCGCGCAGTCGTGCCGCGAGCTGGCCCTGCTCGGCACCCTGACCGACGTGCGTGTCCCAGCCGCCCGCGTCGGTGAAAGCGATCTCCAGCCCGACGTCCGCGCGGATGAGCTGCGCGACCTGCCGTAGCGATTCTCCCAGCCGCGAGCGCGGATACTGCGCGCCGTTAGTGGGCGCCAGCGACGTGGCGTTGGCGCGCTTCAGCATGCGGACCGCCTCGAACGTCTCGCGTCCCGTTCCGTGCAGCAGGTCCTGCACGCTCTGCTCGTACAGCGACTCGAAGCCCTGTCGCGCCCCCGCGGTCTGGGCGGTGGCGCGCACGTCGAAATTGTCGAGCGAGGCCATCGAGATCGCGCCGGCATCGCCGCGCAGGATCCGGGGCAGGGTGGGACCGAGCGCCACTGCGTGCAGGGGCGAGGCCGGCGTCGGTCGTGTTTGAGCGGCGCGCGACAGCCAGCCGTCCGGCGTCGATTTGACCCCCCGGCGTGCCCGATTCCATGTAGTCCTGCGCGTCGAAGTGCGAGCGCGTGGCGTGCGGCGAGCCGCACGCGTGCACGACGGCGAGCGCGCCGAGTCGCCACAATGGCTCGAGCGGCCCCAACGCCGGATGCAGACCGAAGAACCCGTCGAGGTCCACCACCGCGCCGGGATCGCCGGAGCGAGGGGGACGAATCGCGATAGAGCGGCGCGCGGCGGCGTAGTCGCGGTCGCCGTACGGCACGATCATGTTCAGGCCATCGACGGCGCCCCGCTGGAATACGGCGACGAGCACCTTGCGTCGCGGCTCGGCCGCGGCGGCGGCGCGCAGCAAAAACCGCGGTGCGGCCGCTGTCGCCGCCAGCGCGCAGCCGCCGGACTTGAGAAGTGCGCGACGAGTCAGCATCGCCGTCATCGGCGCTGGAACTCCGGTGAGCCGAGCACCAGCGCGGTGAGCTTCTCCACGTCGGTGTCCGCCGGTCCACGGTCGTCCGGCGTCTGGCGCCGGATCTCTGGATCGGCCAACTGCGCCGTGAGGACGGCCCGCGTCTGGGCGGTGACCTCGTTGTGCAGCAGAGCGACCAGCACGCGGTCGAGCGCCGTGTCCGGCGCCGTGCGTTCCGCCGCGAGCGGTGCCAGGTCGAGGGTCACACCGGGCAGGCGGCGCTGCGTCAACGCCAGCGCGAAATTCATCCGCGCCAGCAGCGCGCCGGCGTTGACCCACGCCTCGGCCCGATCGGGATAGCCCGTCGGCGGCTGAGCGCCGTACAGCGGCTCGCCCATCTCGGCCACCGAGCGCGCGAGCCGCGCCGCCGCACGGGCGTCGACGTGCCCGCCGAGCGCGCGGACCGCGCTGGCCACGTACTCGAACGGCTTCTTGATCTTGGCGCGGCGGGCGTCGCTCGCCCAGAACTCCGGGGAGGCGACGATCGTGCGCAACATCGCCTTCACGTCGCCGTCGGTGGCGCGGAAGCTCGCCGCGACGCGCTCCACCAGCGCCGGCGGAGGCTCGTCGGCGACGAACCGCCGCACGAGCTTGGTCGCGACGTGCTTCGCGGTGGCCGGATGTCGCAGGAGAAGCGTGAGCACGCGCTCGCCATCGTCCTGGCCGCCGCCCGCCGCCAGGCGCAGACCGAGCACCGTCTTGTCGCCGCCGTCGTGCCGCGCCGGCCGGAACGCAAAGTGTGCGGCGTCGCGCGGGCGATCGATGGTCCAGCCGGTGAACGCGCGCGCGACCTCGGTGACGTCCTTCTGCGTGTAGCCACCGTCGACCCCGAGCGTGTGCAGCTCCATCAGCTCACGCGCGTAGTTCTCGTTGAGCCCGGCGCGGTTGCCGCGGTTCGGTCCGGACCGCACCGTGAAGTCCGGGCGCGTGCTGAGCCAGTTGTCGAGATAGAACAGCATGGCGGGATGCCGCGCCGTACCGCGCAGCAGATCGCCGAACCGGCCGAGGGCGTTCGGCCGGATGACGTCGCGCTCGTAGGCGGTCACGTACCACTTCACCTCGCCCTTGGCGGCGTGGACGTTGAAGTGGTTGAACCAGAAGTCGACCATCACTTCCTGCAGCTGCCGCTCGCTCTCGATCGCGCGCACGAGCCGCGCGGCCTGCAGCTCGGCCACGATCCGGATCGGCCGCTTCTCGGGCGGTGGCCGGTCGTACATCGCGCGCGGCGCCATCTGCGGGTCGGCGGACTTCTCCCGGGCCGGAGGCCGCGGGTACTCCTTCTGCAGCGCCGCGATCGACATCGTCAGCGTCCCGAGCGGCGCGAGCGCCTGCTCGGTGGCGGCGTCGTCGATCCGGGACGCGTCGAGCTGCCGCTCGATCCACGTCGTGAGTCCCATCGACCTCACGCGCTCGACGTCGCCCGGGCGCGGTCCAAAGCCCAGGCGGCAGAGCGCATGAACGATCGACGCATCGTCGGTCGGTATCGGGGTCGCCGCGTACGCGGACAGGACGGCGGCGACGAGGGCCAGCGGGACGGCGACGGCCGCGGCCCGCCGTCTCACCGTTCGGTCCCGTTACTCCGCTCGCCGCGCTCGCGCAGCTCCTGGCGCTGCTGGCGAATCTGCTCGCGCGCCTGCGCGCGCTCCTCCGCGGTCATGTGTCGCCAGCGCTCCCAGTTGCGCATGACGCGCTCGCGCTCGTCCGGCGGCAGCTGCTGCAGCTGCCGGAACCGCTGCACGATGCGCTCGCGCCGCTCCGCCGGCAGACGCTGGAATCGCTCGTACGCCTGTTGCAGCTCCTCACGCCGTGACTCCGACAGCTCGTTCCAGCGCTGCAGATCCTCGAGGATGCGCTGCTTCTCCTGCGCCGGCAGCTCCTGAAACCGCCTGAAATTCTGCCGCGCGATCTGCCGCTGCTCCGGCGTCAGCTCCCGCCACTGCCGCTGGCGCTCCTCGGGCGCCTGAGCGGGGGCGAGGTCGACCGCGCCGCCCGTAAGGACGCCGACCGTGCTGACGACGACGAGCATCCGTCGCATCAGCGGCCCCGCAGCGACACGAGGTCGAGTTGGCGGATCACGTCGAGGTCTTCCAGGAGGTCGAGTCGCTCGACGACGCGATAGTGCTCGAGCATCTCGAGCCGCGTGGCGAGGAGGGGATCCTCGACGGCGGGGACGTCGGGACGTCGCTCGACCGGCTGAAGCGCGAACAGCAGCAACGCCGTCGCGAGGCCGAACGAGAGGGCGATCGGCGCCGGCCGCGCCCACCATCGCCGGACTCGTGTGCCGAGCGAGCGTCGCGCGTCGAGCCGCGTGCGCAGCTGCGCGCGGTAGTCGCCCCAGCGCGGCTCGGGCGGTGCCGGCGAGCCCGCGGCGGCGCGGGCGAGGAGGTCGCGGTCGTCAGGCGTGAGGTCGTCGTGGCGCCCGGAGCTCACCGCGTCAGCTCCTTCCGCAGCGCGGCCACCGCGCGATGCAGATGCACGCGCACGGTCGCCTCGGCCACGCGCAGCACCGCGGCGATCTCGGCGGTTGGCAGTTGCTCCTGGGCGTAGAGAATCACCGCCGCGCGCTGCTGCGGGGAGAGCCGCTGGACGGCATCCCAGAGTCTGGCCACCGTCTCCGCCTCGCTCACCCGCTCGCCCGCATCGGGCCCGGGCTCCGGCTGGCGCTCGATGAGCGGGGGCTGTCCGTCACGCTGCTCGTCGCGTGCGAGTGCGGTCCACCAGCGCCCACGCCGTTTGCGATCCAGGCAGAGGTTGAGGAGAATCCGGTAGAACCACGTCGAGAATCGCGCCTCACCACGGAAGCGATCGGCCGCCTCCCACACGCGGATGAACGCCTCCTGCGAGACGTCCCGCGCATCTTCCGCGTCGCGGAGCAGCGACCAGGCCAGTCGATACGCGCGCGCTTGGTACCGCGTGACCAGCAGATCGAACGCGGCGTCGTCCCGCGCCGCGATTCGTCGACACAGCATCTCATCCGAAGGCGCCTCCGGGTCGTCCCCCACCCGTCCCTCTGCCGTCCACGATCCCACCGCCGAATCACCGACAGCAACCTTGCCGCTGGGACCGACCGGGCCGGTCACGGGCTCACTGGACCTGGTTCGCACGTTAGAGCCTTGGACGGACCGACGTAAGGATGCCGTTTACAGTTCGATACGCGCATCATAAATACCTACCAATAAAGACAGCGCCCAGCGATCATCGGTCGCTGGCCGCGCGGTTGCAGCCCGGAGGTCGCGCAGGAGGTGACGCCATGATCGACCGCGCGAAGTTCCCGACCGCGTGGCAGGGCTGTGAGATCTCCGTCGTCACGGAATGCCTGCGCGACGGCCGCTGGGCCGTGGTGGCGGCCATCCAGGAGACGACGTCGGAGCACACGCGCACGATCGATCTGCCGGTGCCGAGCGAGACGTTCGCCACTCGCGACGACGCGCAGGCCCACGGCGTCTCGCAGGCGGAGCACTGGCTCGAAAAGAACATGCCGAAGAGCGAGGCGGCCTAATCGAGCATGACGAGGCCCCGGTGGGAGCGGTTGATGGCGGTGGCTCCCGCGCGGGTCACGAGCACGGTCTCCTTCACGTTGACGCCGAATCCGCCCAGCTCGTAATACGGCGTTTCGACGCGTAGCACCATTCCGGCTTCGAGCGTCTCGCCACCTGGTCTCAGCCACGGTGACTCGGCGGGTTCGAGGCCGATGCCGTGGCCGACGTGGTGGCGGCGAAAGCCCGGCACGCCCGCGCCGTGGACGGCGGCAACGGCGGCGTCGAAGACGGTCTTGCCCTGGACACCGGGGCGAATCGTGTCGAGCGCCGCCTGCACACCGGCTTCCACCGCGTCGTACACGCGCTCGGCACGCCCGTCGGGCTCGCCCAGCACCGCCATGCGCGCCACGTCGCCGCGATAGCCCTTGAAAATCGCACCGAGGTCGAACCGCACGAGCTCGCCCGGGCGCAACGTCCGCTCGCTGGGCGGCGCGGCGGGCAACGCGGTGTTGGGACCGAACGCGATCATCGTCGCGTACGCTGTCGCCCCGTGCGCGGCGACCGCCCGCTCGTAGAGCTCGACGGCCTCGCGCTCGGTCGTTCCCGCCTTCAGCTCGCCGAGCACCGTATGAATGGCCTCCTCGGCGATCCGAAGCGCTTGCGCCAGGCATTCGATCTCGTACGGGCCCTTCACGGCGCGCGCGAGACCGACCGCGCCGACGGCGGGCGCGGTATGGAATTTCGAGAGGCCCCCGGCGATCGTCGTCGCGCCGGCCGGCGCCGCGTCGATGCCGATCCGCGCAGCCCGCAGGCCGAGCGCGTCGAGCACGCGCGTCAGCGCGTCGGTTGCCGTCTCCGCCGATTCGGCGACGAGCCGCGCCGCGGTGCGTGCGTGCGGCTCGGCCCGCTCCGCGAGGTCGACGAAGAACGGCCCATGGCAGGCGACGTGATCCGCCGCGGCCTCACCGCTCGTCAACGCCGGCGCATCGATGGCCGGGATGATGAGCGCGGTGCCCGTCTTCCCGTACACGGCGGCGATCTCGGCGGGATAGACGTCGCGCGAGAAGCTCCAGAAGCCGGTCACGTACGCGACGTCGGCGGCCGCCGTCGCCACCACGGCATCGACGCCGAAAGCGTCGAGCGCACCGTCGAGCCGCTCGCTCTGATGCGGATACATCAGACTTCCAGCAGAGTGCCGGTGACGTGGCCTGAGGACTCAGAGGCGAGATACGCGATGGCGTCGGCGACGGCCTCCACTGGAACCCACGTCTTGGGATCGACGTTCGGCATGGCCGCGCGATTGGCCGGTGTGTCCATCGTGCTCGGCAGCACTGCGTTGACGGTGACGCCGCGGCCGCGCGTCTCGGCGGCCAGCGCCTGCATGAGGCCGATGACGCCCACTTTCGCCACCGTGTAGGCGATGAAGCCGCCGACCGGCGGCACGACCGCGCGCGATGCGACCGCGACGACGCGCCCGCTGCCCCGCGCGAGCATCGGCGGCACGACCGCGTGCGCGGCGACATAGGCGGTCGTGAGATTGAGCGTCAGCATCGAATCCCAGAGCCGGCGATCCGTCTCGACGAGGCCGCCCATCGCGAAGCCGCCGACGGCGCTCACGAGCACGTCGACGTGGCGGTGGCGCGCCAGCAGCGATTGCGTGAGTCCGGCCATCGCCGCGTCGTCGGCGACGTCGCACCGCTCGAGCACGAGCCGATCGCGCGCCGCCGCCTCGACCGAGGCCGCCAGCCGCTCGCGCTCCGCCTCCACGATCCACGGCACGCACACGGTGTCCCCGTCGGCGAGGAACCGGCGCGTGATGGCCTGGCCGAGCGCGCCGCTGCCTCCGGTGACGAGGACGACGCGGGACACGCTATTCCGCCGCCGGTGGCGCCATCATGATGGCCGAGCGCTGGATCTCGTCGTAGCGCACCTTGGCGACGTCGAACTCCTCGAGGTTCTCCTTGAGGCGCTTGAACGTCGTCTCGAAGGATGGCAGGGTCTTGCGCGCCCGGGTGAGCGGAGTGGTACGCGCCAGCACGTAGTTCTTCACGTACGGATGGTTGATCCCGCGCTTCTTGATCTTGGCCACGACGCCCGCCAGCGTCTCGTCGGCCGTGCGCACGAGGCCGGCACGCTCCTCGCGCTCCTCGAGCCCGCGGCGCAGCGACGTCTTCAGAAACTTGTCGACGCGGCGGAGGATCGGGGCGAAGGCGCCGCCCGCGAAGCGCTTGTTCTGCTCGTAGAGTAGGCCGAGGGTGATCAGGTGCGCCGACTCGAACTGAAACGCCCAGTCCTCCTCCGTGGAGGTCGGCTGCTCGGCCTCGGCGCCCCGGTACATGCGGATGACCTCGAGCGACTTCTCCTTGAGGTTGTGCGCCTTCTCGGTGTTCAGCGCGAGGACCTGGAAGGCGACATTGGGCTCGGCGACTAGGATGGCCGGAACGACGTCGGCCTTCAGCTTGTCGAGGGCGACGCGGCGGTGATTGCCGTTCGGCGTCCAGTACACGCCCGCGCGCGGGGACACGACGACGATCGGGTCCACGAAGCGGTCGACGCGCCGCACGGCCTCGGTGAGGCGCTTGACGTGCGTCGGCGAGACGTCGCGCTGATAGGGGCTCGCCTCCACCTTCGTCCGGGGGAGCAGGCAGAAGATCTGCCAGTGCTCGCCGACGGGCTCTTGATAGACCGCGAGCACGCGCCCGCCGTCGCGCTCGATCTGCTCGGCGAGCGCGCGGGCGGTCTTGCTGGGCTCGGCCTCGGGGTAGACGGTGTAGTCCGCCATGGCCCCAGATCCTACGCCGGTGCGGGCGCGACCGGGGCCGCGGCCCGCGGACGGCGCAGCAGGTCGGCGATGCTGCCGTAAATGCCGGACGGCAGGAAGATGATGAAGACGATCAGCAGCAAGCCGTAGATCGTCTCGGCCATCCCCACGTAGGTCACGCCGAACACGACGCGTAGCACCTCGGCCAGCGCGATCGTCAGCGCGGTGCCGACGGTCGGGCCGAGCAGCGCGTACATCCCTCCGAGCACGACCGCAAAGACGATGCGCAGCGACACGCCGATGCCCGCCAGCGTGTCCGGGTTCACGTAGGCGATGTACTGCGCGTACGCGATGCCGCCGACGGCGGTGAGGATCGCCGAGAGCACCGTGATCCCGATCTTGAAGCGCGTGACGTGGACACCGACGGACGCGGCGGCCGTCTCGTCCTCGCCGATCGCCTCCATCGCCGAGCGTGCCATCGACCGGTCCAGGCGGTGCCAGACCCAGAGCCCTAGCGCCCAGAGGACCAGCCCGCCGTAATAGAAGACGCGCTTGTCGGCGAACTGCAGCGCGAGCAGGCTGTCGCCGCCGTGCGGACGCACGGTGAGACCGAGCGATCCGCCCGTCCAGTCGCGCTCGGCGATGATCAGCAGTCGGATGACCTCGCCGACGGCGAGCGTCACGAGGCCGAAGTAGTGGCCGACGACCTGAAAGCGCGAGCACGGATAGGCGACGACGACGGCCAGCGCGGCCGTCAACACGATCGCGACCACCGCCCCGAGCCACGGCGTGAGCCCGAAGAAGTTCCACAGCAGCGTGGTCGTGTACGCGCCCAGCCCCAGGAAGGCGCCGTGGCCGAGCGAGACGAGCCCGAAGCGGCCCATGAGCGACCACGCGCCGCCGATGAACGACCAGATGAAGATCTGGATCAGCACGTGGAGCATGTACTGCTGCATGCCGCCCATCGGCACGAACGGCACCGCGAGCATGATGACGAGGAGGGCGGCGAGGAGCCCGCGGCCGCCGCTCACGTGCGCCGCCCCAGGATGCCGCCCGGTCGGGCGAAGATCATGACCACGAAGAACACGAACGCGATGACGTAGCCCATCTCGGTCGACCACATGACGCCGCCGATCGAGATGACCTCGCTCATGATGAACGACGCCACGAACGCGCCGACCATGTTCCCGAGACCGCCGAGCACGCAGATCATGAACGTGAGCGGCCCGAATGCGGCGCCGAAGAACGGATGCACGGAGTACTGAATGATGAGCAGCGCCGCCGCCACACCGGCCAGCGCGCCGCCCACCGCGGAGGTCACCAGGTAGACCGAGCGCGGGTTGGCCCCCATCAGCGCCATCGCCTCGCGATCCTGCGAGACCGCGCGGATAGCCGTGCCGACGTACGTGTGCCGCAGGAACAGATAGAGCCCGAGCATCACGAGCAGCGCGACGCCGAAGGCGATCAGGCGCGCGAACGACAGGAACATCCCGCCGAACTCGAGGGTCGGCAGCGTGAGGCGCACCGAGCGGTGATCCGTTGTCCACAGAAATGTCGCGAACGACTGTAAAAAGAAGAGCAGTCCGCCGGTGGCGAGCAGCTGGTTGACCGGCGCGCTGCCGAGAATGGGCGAGATGATGAGCAGGTGCACGCCGATCCCGAGCAGCGCGCCGAGGCCCACGCTGGCGAGGCTGCCGATCCAGATCGGCCAGCCGTAGACCTGCACGAGGAAGTACACCGCGTACATGCAGATCATCACGAGGTCGACGTACGCGATCCACACGATGTCGATGACCCCGAAGATGAGGTTGAGCCCCAGCGCCAGCAGCGCGAGCACGCCGCCCAGCAGCAGGCCGTTCACGGCCGCCTCGGCGAGGAAGATGGGGTCGATCACAGGCCCACGTACGCCTTGCGCACGAAGTCCTGCTCGGCGAGCGCCTCCGCGCGGCCCTCCATCTTGAGGTGTCCGGCTTCCAGCAGGTACGCGCGATCGACGAGCTTCAGGACCTGCCGAACGTTCTGCTCGACGACGAGAATCGTATAGCCTTCCTCGCGCACGCGCCGGATCAGATCGAAGAGACGCAGCACCATCACGGGGGCGAGGCCCATCGAGGGCTCGTCCAAGAGCACCAGCTTGGGGCGCGACATCAGCGCGCGGCCGACCGCGAGCATCTGCTGCTCGCCGCCCGACAGGCTGCCCGCGCGCTGGCGGCGGCGCTCGGAGAGCACGGGAAACAGCGCGAACACGCGCTCGAGGCTCTCAGCGTACGCGCGGCGCGCCGTCTTGAGATACGCGCCCATCTTGAGGTTGTCGGCGACGGTGAGCATGGGAAAGATCCGGCGGCCCTCGGGAACGTGCGCGATGCCGCGCGCGACGACCTCGTAGGCCGGGCGCCCGGTGAGCGGCGTGCCCTCGAACGCGAGCGAGCCGCTGCGCGGTGCGATCATGCCGGAGATCACGCGCAGCAGCGTCGTTTTACCGGCGCCGTTGGGACCGACCACCGCCACGGCCTCGCCCGCCGCGACGTCCAGGCTCACGTCCCAGAGCGCGGTGAAGGCGCCGTAGCCCGCCGTCACGTTGCGCAGGGCCAGCATCAGGCGAGGACGACCTTCTCGCCGAGGTAGGCCTCGACGACGCGCGGGTCCTCGGCCACGTCGCGCGGGCCGCCCTCGGCGATCTTCTCGCCGTGGTCGAGCACGACCACGCGATCGACCACGCGCATCAGCGTGGCCATGATGTGCTCCACCCACACAATGGTGATACCGAGCTCACGACGGATGCGACGCAGCAGGTCAGCGGCGCCTGCCATCTCCGAGCTGTCGAGACCCCCAAGGCTCTCGTCCGCGAGCAGCAGCCGCGGTCCCGTCGCCAGCGCGCGCGCGAGCTCGAGCTTCTTGAGACCGCCGGCGCCGAGCGTGGTCGTGAGCGCGCCGGGCGCGGACGAGAGCCCGACGAGGTCCAGGATCTCGCGCGCGCGCCGCCGCGCCTCGGTTTCCGAGGAGCGCTTCGCCGCGCCGAAGTGGGCGGCGACCGCTACGTTCTCGAGCATCGTTAGCTTGCGGAACGGCCGCGGAATCTGAAACGTGCGCGCGATCCCGAGGTGGCACACCTTGTCGGGCGTGAGCCCCGCGATCTCCTGCTCGCCGAAACGGATGGAGCCGGCGGTCGGCGCCAGCGCGCCCGAGACGCAGTTGAAGAGCGTCGTCTTGCCCGAGCCGTTGGGGCCGATGAGGCCGAGGATCTCGCCTTGCCTGACCTCGAAGGACACGCCGTTCAGCGCGGTGAACCCGCCAAAGCGCTTGGTGAGGGTCGTAATCGTTAGGATCTGACGTACATGGGGGGCCTCGAAGGGCCCCCCATGCCTCGAAGTCGCACTGCGGGCGCCGCGCTCAGCGGGCCGCGAACGGCGAGGACGCCGCGAGCGGCAGGATCGGGTTCGCGGTCTGCACGGTCTTGGGATAGACGATCTCGAACTTGCCCTCGACGATCTGGAAGACCGCCGGGAAGGCGCGCTCGTTCTGGCCGGCCATCGGATTGCCGGGCGGCAGGAACTTCACGCCGTAGCCCTGCATCGTTCCGCCCTCCGGGATGTCGGTCTCGCGCGCGGCCTTCGCGAGCGCGTCGGGCGTGACGCCGCCGTGCTTCTGAATCGCGCGCGGCAGCACGTCGTTGAGCAGGATCCACATGTTGTTGAAGCCCATCGAGACGTGCGGCGCGATGGCCTGCGGCGTGATGTTGGGCTCGAAGGCCTTGTAGCGCTTCACCATCTCCGCCGTCATCTCGCCCACGCCCGGCTTGAGCTTCTTGGCGTCGAGCAATTGCGCGGCGATCGGATCGACCGTGTGGAATCCCTCGATCTCGTTCCCGAACCCTTCCTTGAGCTTGTCGATCTGGCTGTGGCCGGCGCCGTGACCGAGGTACGCCTTCACGCGGAAGCCCTGCTCCTTGGCCTGGCGCAGGAACAGCGCGATGTCCGGCGCGTAGCCCGTGTGGAACAGCACGTCGGGGCGCGCGGCGCGCAGCTTCGTCACCAGCGACGAGAGGTCCGGCGCCTGGATCGAGAAGCCTTCCTTGAGGACGACCTGCATGCCCAGCTTCTTGGCTTCGGCCTCGTTCGCGGCGGCCACGCCGGTCCCGTACGGCCCGTCCTCATAGATGATGGCGACTCTCAGATCCTTAGGCGCTTTCTTGAACCGGTCCTGCGAGTAGGCGGCGATGTACTGCACGGAGTAAGCGCCGAACAGCCCGCCATTCGGCTGCGGGCGGAACGTGTATTGGAGGTTGCGATCCTTCAGCACGCCGTCGGCGATCGCGGTCGTGATCCACAAGAACTTCTTCTGGCGGTCCACCTTCTCGGCGAGCGGCACCGCGTGGGCCGACGAGTACACGCCGGCGAGGATGTCGACCTTGTCGACGTTCAGCAGCCGCTCCGCCTCGTTGATCGCGACCTCGGCCTTGGACTGGCTGTCGCCGTCGACCTGGATGATCTTGTACTTGCCGAGCACGCCGCCCTTCTCGTTGATGTAGTCGATGATCATCTTGGCGCCGCGCCAGCAGTTGAGCGAGCCGGCGGCCGAGAACGGACCGGAGTGATCGAACAGCAGACCGATCTTGATCGTCTGTCCCTGCGCGTCGGCGTGCGGCGCCCACGTGCCGGCCACGGCCACCGCCACCAGCACGAGCGCGGCGGCCAGGATCATCCGGACTGATTTCATGCGCTCCTCCCCGAAAAAAAGTGGATGGAGCGTATCACGTCACACGGGCCATCGCACCGCCTCGAAGTGCGGCACCGCCCGCTCTGCGCCCGCGCCGACCAGCTCGTCCGCGGTGTGGGCCGTGGTGACGCCGATCACGCGCATGCCGGCGGTCCGCGCGGCGTGCACGCCGACGATGGCGTCCTCGAAGACCACGCAGGAGGCGGCTTCGACGCCGAGCCCGTCCGCCGCCTTGAGATAGACCTCGGGATGCGGCTTGCCGTGCCGCACGTCGTCCGCGGTGACCGCGACGTCGATGTGCCGGCGCAGACCGAGCGCCTCGAGCACGTGCTCCGTATCGCGCCGCGACGCGGAGGTGGCGACGGCACGGGGCACGCGCGCGCGCGCCAGCGCATCGATGAAGGCCGCGACGCCGGCGACGGCCACGAAGCCCCGGCGTGCGAGGCGCGCGTAATGCTCTCGCTTGAGCTCGGCCAGCCGCCGCACTTGCCCCCGATCGAGCCCGTCCACGAGCAGCGCCACCGCCTCCTCCGCCGGCCGGCCGATGGTGAGACGCCAGAACTCCGGCGGCGGCGTCACGCCGCAATCGCGACACATGGCGGCCCACGCTTCGCGATGGTGCGCGCCGGAGTCGACGAGCACGCCGTCGAGGTCGAAGACGACGGCGCGCGCCGTCGGCGCGCTCACTTCAAGCGGTACAGGGGCGCGAGCGCGCGGAACGTCTCGAGCGCGGCGTCGCGATACTGCGCCTCGGTCCAGCGCGCCGCCTGCTCGGCCGGCACCGCGCGGCCGAGCACCAGCTGCCCGTCGCGCGTGCGTGTGAGCTCGTCGGCCAGCTCCGCGAGGCGCTCGGGGCTGAGATCGGCGAGCGGCGCGGCGGCCTCCTCGTCGTGCTCGTTCTTGAACCACGCGAGTCCGTTCACGCGGCGAAGCACGGGCGCCAGCCGCGGCGCGCTGCGCTTCCAGGCGGCCGCCCATCGCTTCTTGTCGCCGTGCTCGGGGCCCACCTCGAACAGAAAGCGTACCGCGTGGCGCGAGATCGCGACCTTGAAGTGGCAGTGCTTCTTGTAGCCGCGCGCGTCGGGGCCAAAGGCGACCCATGTGTCGTCAGGTGGGTTGACGGTGCGGCGCGCGTGCCTCGCGACGTGCGCGAACGCCTCCGCACCCGTGGCGCGGCTCACGGCGGGCGTCAGACTGTGACCGACCGCCTCGAGCCTGGGACGCAGCCGCTCGCGAATGGCGGCCATGCGCGCGCGGAAGCCGGATTCGGTGAAGACCTTGAAGTCGGCGGCGTAGAAGGTCGGAGACGGCATGGCGGCTCTCCTCGGGATCGACGCGGCGCCGTGTTCCGTGGCGCGATTAGGGGGCATAGTGTAAAGGGTCGGATCGCGCGAGGCAATGCGTAGTCATCTGGATGGCAGTGCGAGCCGAGGGCGTCCGACGCACGAGGCGAGCGGTGAAATGATCTAAGGAGCGACGAATGAGCGATGGATCGTGCTTTCACAATCTCAAGACGGGCGGCATCGAGCGACAGCTGGCGCCGGGCGTCACCGCGCGCGTATTTCCGGGCGAGCACGCGATGCTGTCCGTCGTGACGCTCGAGCCGGGCGCCGTCTCGCCGGTCCACGCGCACCCGAACGAGCAGTGGGGCGTGTGTCTCGAGGGCGAGTGGATCCGCGTGCAGGACGGCGTCGAGCACCACGTCAAGGCCGGCGACTTCTGGCAGACGCCGCCGAACGTGCCGCACGGCGGCCGCGCGCTCGACGTGCGCTGCGTCGTGCTCGACATCTTCGCGCCGCCGCGCGAGGAGTACCGCCGGCCCGGCGCGGGTCTGGGCGCCGCGACGCTCGCGCGCTGACGCCCCGCCGCGTGACGCCGCCGCGGGCAGTTGTGTGAGCTGTCGCCACAACTTGATACAATTTCGCGCGTGACGGACGTCTTCGTGGTGACCGGCGGCGCGGGCTTCATCGGCAGTCACGTCGTCGAGCGGCTTCTCAACGAGCATCCCGGCGCGCGGGTCCGCGTCTTCGACGACTTCTCCACCGGCTCGATGGCCAACCTGCCGTTCGCGGCGGCCGCCGGCGAGCGTCTCGAGGTCGTGCGGGGTGATGTGCGCGATCTGGCCGCGGTGGAGCATGTGGTCCGCGGGGCGTCGGTCGTCTTCCATCAGGCCGCCATGCGCTCGGTGCCGCGCTCGGTCAACGATCCGCTCGGGGCCAACGACAACAACGTGAACGGCACCCTGCACGTGCTCGAGGCCTCGCGCCGTGCCCACGTGCGGCGCGTCGTGTACGCGTCGTCGTCGTCCGTCTACGGCGCCAACCCAACGCTGCCGAAGCGTGAAGACCAGGCGCCGACGCCGATCTCGCCTTACGCCGTCTCGAAGATGGCCAACGAGCTGTACGCGAGGGTATGGACGCAGCTCTACGGCGTGGAGACGGTCGGCCTGCGCTACTTCAACGTGTTCGGCCCGCGCCAGGATCCGAAGTCGGAGTACGCGGCGGTCATCCCGCGCTTCATCCTGTGGGGACTCCGCGGCGAGGCCCTCGAGGTGCACGGCGACGGGCACCAGTCGCGCGACTTCACCTACATCGACAACGTGGTGGAGGCCAACGTCCTGGCCGCGCGTGCGCCGGCGGCGTCGGGCGAGGTCTTCAACGTCGGCTGCGGCGACCGCGTGAGTCTGCTCGACATCATCACCCGGCTCGAGAAGATGCTCGGGCGCGCGCTGCCGCGCCGGCATACGCCGAGCCGCGCGGGCGACGTGCCCCACACGCTCGCCGACATCGGCAAGGCCGGGCGGCTGATGGGCTACGCGCCGCTCGTGGACTTCGACGAAGGATTGCGCCGCACCGTGGACTTCTTCAAGCGCTAGCCCGGAGGCTCGCCTCATGCGTCGAACCGTCTCGCTGATCGTCGTGCTTCTCGCACTAATCGTCGGTGTGGTGCCCACACGGGGCCAGGGGTCGGGCCGCTTGATCGTGCAGAGCCAGACCGAGCCGCCGGGGCTTGACATGACCGTGACGCCGGCGACGGCGACGTCCGGCATCGTCTTCTATAACGTGCAGGAGGCGCTGGTGAAGGTGGACCGCCACGGCAAGCTCGTGCCGTGGCTGGCCGAGCGCTGGCACACGGCCGATAACCGGAATTACACGTTCTTCCTCAAGAAGGGCGTGCGTTTCCACAACGGCCGCGAGCTCAAGGCCGCCGACGTGAAGTACGTCTTCGACCGCGCGATGAACCCGGAGACAAAGCATCCGTACGCCAAGGACTACGAGGCCATCGGCGACATCATCGTCAAGGACGACTCCACGATCACGTTCGCGCTCAAGAGCGTCAACGCCAGCTTCTTGCAGAACATCGCGCGGGCCGGCTCGGTCATCTACCCGCGCGAGACGGTGGAGACGATGAAGAGCACGCCCGTCGGCACCGGCCCGTTCCGGTTCGAGGAGTGGGTGCGCGGCGATCGTATCGTGCTGGTGCGGAACGCCGACTACCACGTCAAGGGGCTGCCGAAGCTCGACCGGGTGACGTACCGGTTCATCACCGATCCCAATGCCGTGCTGGCCGCCCTCAAGGCCGGCGACGTGGACGTCTCGCTCTTTGGGCTCGGGCCCGAGCACGTGCAGGACGTGCAGAAGGATTCGCGCTTTGCCGTGATCGTCGGCGACACCACGAACGACGTGATTCTGGCCATGAACAACTCCCGCAAGCCCTATACCGACGTGCGGGTGCGGCGGGCGATGACCCACGGCATCAACAAGAGCGACGTGCTCAAGGGCGCGATGTTCGGGATGGGCAAGATCCTCGGCTCCAACGTCGACCCACTGAACCCGTATTACGTCGACATGGCCAACGCGATGCCGTACGACCCCGCGAAGGCCAAGAAGCTCCTCGCCGAGGCCGGCTATCCCAACGGCTTCGACACGGTGTTGAAGGTGTCGCCGCAGTACTACTACACCGTGCGCTCGGGCGAGGTGATCGCCGACAGCCTCAAGAAGATCGGCGTCAACGTGAAGATCGAGCAGATCGAGTGGGGGCAGTGGCTCTCGCGCGTCTTCCGCGAGGCCGACTATGATCTGACGATCATCGGCCACGCCGAAGCCTGGGACATCAAGAACTACGCGAATCCCAAGTACTACTTCCGCTACGACAGCGCGAAATTCCAGGACCTCTTCGCGAAGTCCGAGGCGACGGTCGACGAGCGCGCGCGCCGCGACATCTACGCGCAGATGCAGAAGCTGATGGTCGACGACGCGCCCGTGGTGTGGCTCTTCATGCACCCGCGGCTCGCGGTGACCAAGAAGGGCGTCCAGGGACTGTGGAAGGACCTGCCCGCCTCGGCCGGCGATCTGTCCGAGGTCGCGTGGACGCCCGCCAAGTGATCCGCGCGTAGCGCGTGCGCCGGTACGTCGCCCGGAGGGTCGCGGCGCTCGTCGCGACCCTCTTCTTCGTCTCGGCCCTGGTGTTCGTCGTCGTCCGCGT
>JBKOZH010000218.1:0-6866 GCA_046725765.1 Candidatus Methylomirabilota bacterium
GACTGATCGGTTCCGAAGTACGACAGCGAGAGGAACAGCCCGCCGAACACGCCGGTCCACACCGTGTAACGCCGGCTCGGATCGAGCGAGAAGTCCACCGCGTGCAGCTTGCCGAGCGCACCGGCCGCGGCCACGCTGCCGGTGAATCCGAGGCCGTCGGGCAGGCGCACGATCAACACGATGAGCGCCGTCACCATGCCGCCGGCGATCACCGCCATCTGCCATCGCTGCGTGAGCGCGACGGCCTCGCTGCCGCCGGTGACCGTGTAGACGATCACGAGCAGCCCCGTGGCGACGATGACGAAATCGAGCCGCCAGCCCAGCACCGTCGAGACGATGATCGCCGGCGCGTAGATCGTCACCCCGGCCGCGAGGCCGCGCTGCAGCATGAAAAGACCGGCACCAAGCAGGCGCGTCTTCTCGTCGAACCGATTCCCGAGGAACTGGTAGGCCGTGTACACGTTGAGCCGCCGATACATGGGCAGGAAGACGGCGCACACGATGATGAGTGCCAGCGGCAGGCCGAAATAGTTCTGCACGAAGCCGATGCCGCTCTCGAAGCCCTGACCCGGAATCGAGAGGTAGGTGATCGCGCTCGCTTGCGTGGCCATCACGCTCAGGCCGATCGTGCCCCAGCCGGTGGACGACTCGCCGCGCAGGTAGGTGTTGAGCCGCACGTGGCGGGTACGCCAGGAGCCGTATGCGGCGATGCCCACGAGGGAGGCGACCATCACGATCCAGTCGGCGGCGTTCACGCGTACATCGCCGTGAACAGGGTTAACAAGATCACGACCAGCACGAACCAGCCGAAGACGAACAGGTAGACGGCACGCCACGTGCCGAAGCCGGGAACGCCCGGCGGCTCGGTGTCGGGCTGCTCATCACGCGGCGGTGCTGCGGTCACTTGCCGAGGGAGACGAGATTCGCAAACAGCCGGTATGCGCCGGGGACTCCTTCGGGAAGCTGCCGGAACCACGCGAGGCCGGTGTAGATCAAGTAGCCGTTGCCGTGCCGCGCGACGAGCAGACCGCCCTTGAGCGGCGCTTCGCCCGGGTCGCTGCACGCGAGGACCGGGGTGAAGCGCTCGTCCCATCGGGACGCGAAGTAGAGGCCACGCTCCTGCACCCAGCCGTCGAAGTCCGCCGGCGTGATCGCATTCGGTGTGGTGAGCACGGGATGCCCGGGAGCCAGGATGGTCACCGGCGCATGCTCGTCGGTCACGCGGTCGCGTGAGAGATGCAGGACAAACGGCGCCAGCCAGCGCTCGGGAAGCCGGTCCAGCGTGTTGTACTGCACGACGACCGTGCCGCCCGCCTCGACGTACGCGAACAGCGTGGCCAGCCGCTCGGCGAGATCCGTCCTCACGTTGAAGGCGCGGACGCCGATCACGACGGCGTCGAGGCCGCGCAGACGCTCGGGAGTCAAATCGGCGCCCGTCAGCGACGTGACGGCGTAGCCCATCTGATCGAGCGCTGCCGGCACCTCGTCGCCGGCGCCGGGCACGTAGCCGACGCGATGGCCGCGCGTCGCCAGCTCCAGCGACAGCGCCTTCGCACGGGCCGAGGGCTGCAGCACCTGGAGCGCCAGGTGCTCGTAACGCACCTCCACGCGCTGCTGGTCGAATCGCCGACCGTTGATCTCCGCGGTGGCGCCGAGCGCTGCTGTCATCGCGCGCGGGGGCGCCGTCACGATGAATGTGAACCGTGCGTGCTCGCCGGACGCGCCGAGTCGAAGCCGCTGTGACGCGGGTGTCACGCTCCAGCCAGCCGGCGCGTCGAGCTGCAACGTTCCGGTGGTGCCCGCACGCGCGGCAGTGACCTCGACGACCACCGGCCGAGTGGCGCCGGGCTCGAAGAGCTGCACGCCGGCGATGAACCGTAACGAGACCGGCGCGATGACCGTGAGCCGTCGACGCAGCCCGGAGTTGTCCGCGGCGGTCATCGGCTCGGTGCGGATGATGAGGCTCTGGCCGCCAACTTCGAAGACGTTTTCGACCGCGACGACGGGGGGATTTTCCGCGCGGCCGATGAGCGAGGCATCGTCGACGGCGAACAGCCCGGCCGTGCCGTCCCTGCGCAGCCAGTACGGCTGACTCGGCGGCGTGCCTGGCGGCACGATCCACGACGTCTCGCGGACCACCGGCTGATCGACGCGCAGCTCGACGGCCTTGCCGTTTGCCTTCTCGCCGCCCGCAAGCCGTGTCGCGGTCCAGCGCACCGGCACGCGTGAGCGCTCCACGACGCGGTGGTGCAGCTTCACGGTCTCGCCGGGAACCGCCTCGGCGCGATCGATGACAGTGTCCACCTCGAGACCGACACAGTCTTGAATGATGCGATCGAGCTGAGCGCGCTTGTCGGCGACGAGGGGATCCGCCGGCAGCGCGGCGAGCCGACGGCGGATGGCGAGCAGCGCCGGCACGGAGGCCGCGACGTCGAACGTGTTGAAGCTCGCGATCGCCTCGTCGATCGAGCGCGCAACGTCGGCGCCGCCGGGAACACGGGCCCAGGTCGGGTCGACACCGTCGAAGAGATCGCGCGTCGGCATCTCGCCGGCGAGAAGCACGAACGGTTCGATGCGCGGGCCCTCGTTCAACGGCGGTGCTGCGACGTCGAAGCCCTGCGTCTTGTGCATGCCCCTGCTGTGGGCCGCGGTCGAGGCGAACGACTCGCCGGTCGCGGGATCCCGGCCGCCGACGTCGACCTTCACCACGCCGGGACCGTCCGGTACATCGGCGGGCAAGCCGGCGATCGGCGTCCCGGCCACAGGATTCGCCGCGGTAACGCCCCGGCCGACGTTGTGGACGATGCGCTTGGCCTGCCACGGCTTGAGGTCGCCGAGCTGCTCGGGAAATGCCGTGGGATCGGCGGCGAGGCGGAAGGCCTCGACGGCCAGGATGGCCGATGCGGTGTGATGGCCGTGCGTCGGCGCCGGTCTCGGCGGAAACCGGGTGATGATCACGTCGGGCCGAAACTCGCGGATCACGCGAACCGTGTCGGCAAGGACGGCCTGCCGGTCCCAGACGCCGAGCGTCTCCTCGGCGTTCTTGCTGTAGCCGAAGTCCTTCGCGCGCGTGAAGTACTGCCGTCCGCCGTCGAGCCGGCGCGCGGCGAGCAGCTCCTGCGTGCGTGCCACCCCCAGCGCCTCGCCAAGCTGGGGACCGAGCAGGTTCTGGCCGCCGTCACCGCGCGTAAGCGACAGGTACGCGGTGCGGTATCCGCGACCGCGCGCGAAGTAGGTGATGACCTGAGTGTTCTCGTCGTCGGGATGCGCCGCCACGTACAGTACGCTCGCCGTCGTGGCGAAGCTGCGCAGCTGTTGAAGGACGGCGGCTCCCGTCGCGACCTGGCCGGCGTGGGTGACGTTGGATGCGCTCATCAATACCGCCACGCCGACGGTGGCCCAGACACGCACAGTCCCTGAAAGTTCCATCGGCGGTTCAACACGATAGCACGCTCATCGGGCACGGGCCGAGGTCGGAGCGCTGTAGAATGTGGCCGATGCTGAGTCGCCGTGACTTTCTCGCCGGGGCACTGGCGGCGTTGTCCGCACCGCTTGGCGCGGCGGCGCAGCAGGCCGGCGGGCTTCCCCGAGTCGGATTTCTCTTCTACGGATCGCCGGGCCCATCTCCGGAGATCGAGGCCTTCCAGAAGGGGTTAGCCGACGTCGGGTACGTCGAGGCTCGGGACGTCGCCGTCGAGTATCGTTTCGCGGGCGGACAACCAGAGCGCCTGCGCGACCTGGCCACGCAGCTCGTCGCTCTCAGACCCACCGTGATCGTCGCGCCCGGCACGCCGGCGGCGGTCGCGGCCAAACAGGCGACGGGCGACATCCCTATCGTGTTCGTCGGTGTCGCGGATGCGGTTGGCGCCGGGCTCGCCGCGAGCTTCGCGCGACCAACGGCGAACATCACGGGCCTGACGAGCAACAGCGCCCAGCTCGGTGGCAAGCGTCTGGAGCTTCTGAAGGCCGTGGTCCCGAAGGCGTCGCGGATTGCCGTGCTCTACAATCCGGGGGACAGCTCGAACGTGCTCGCCTCGAAAGAGCTGGAGCAGTCGGCGCCGGCGCTCGGTCTCACGCTGCAGCGCGTGGAAGTGCGCAAGCGTGCCGAATTCGAAAGCGCGTTCGACGCGATGACGCGACGGCACGCCCAGGCGTTGTTCGGGGCGGCCGGGCTGCTGACGACGCCGCACCGGGAAGTCCTCGTGCACCTCGCGGCGAAGGCCCGGATCCCCGCGATCTGGGGCGAACGCCAGTTCGTCGAATCGGGCGGCCTCATGTCGTACGCCGCGGACTTCTATGAGCAGATACGACGCTCCGCCCTCTACGTCGAGAAGATCCTCAAGGGCGCCAAGCCGGGCGATCTCCCGATCGAGCAGCCGACGAAGCTGGAGCTGATCATCAACCTCAAGACAGCCAGGGCTCTTGGCGTCGCGATGCCGCAGTCGCTGTTGCTGCAGGCCGACCGCGTGATCGATTAACAGATCATAGCTACGGAATCAGCGCGGCGACGGGGATCGGTGCTGCGGGAACGCCCATCGGTGTGATCGCGCTCGGTGGTACGAAGCGCTGGCTCACTGGATCTTGCCCGTGAGCTCCAACACCTCCCCGGCGCGGAGAATCGAAACCTTGTAGGGCGTACCGGGAGCGAGGCCGGCCAGCCGATCGCGGATTTTGGCCGCGTTTGCGGGTGAGGCCGCGATGCCCTCGACGGACAGGACGATGTCCCCGCCGAGCGGCACGTCCTGACCCGCAATGCTCACGATCATCCGACTCCCACGCAGCCCGATGCGGTCGGCCGGGGAGTCTTTCGCCACCGTCTTGACGATGAACCCCGTCGATCGCTGCGGGAGGTTCAACAGATCGGCCAGCTCTTCGGTGAGCGGAAACATCTCGAGACCGCCCCAGAACGAACGCTTCTCCAGCAGCAGCTGCTTGGCGGTATTCATCGTCACCACGAAGCCCAGGCCTTCGCTGCCGCCGCTCTTGGAGATGTTGTGGCTGACGATCCCGATGACCTCACCGTTCATGTTGAACATGGGGCCGCCGGAGTTCCCGGTGTTGATGGTGGCGTCGGTCTGGAAGAACTCAGCGAGTGGCATCGTCTTGTAGACCGTGTTCGGCGGCCAGCGCGCGCTGATGTAGCCGGCGCTGAGGGAGTAGCTGAGGCCGTACGGCGCTCCCACGATGATCACCGGATCGCCCACGCGCATCTTGCTCGAATCCGCCATCGGGGACACCTTCGCGCCCGGCGGGACGCGATCGAGCTTCAGGAGCGAGAGGTCGGCCGCGACCTCCGAGGCGACCACGCGCGCCGAGACGGTCTCGCCGCCGAGGAATTGCACCGCGATCTCGTCCATCGTGTGCACGACGTGGGCGGCGGTCATGACCCGGCCATCCGGCGAGATCAACACCCCCGACCCCGTCTCGCTGAAGCGCGTCTCGCCCGACGCCCCGACGTCCCGACCGCTCGCGCGGATCACGACCACCGAGGGGGCCACCTTTTCGAACACCTCGCGCACCGTCTGCGCGGCGGCTGGCCCGGGCGGCAACAACACACTCCCGAGGACGATCGCGGCAAGCGCCACGCCCGCGCCGCGTCGATCTGCCGATCCCCGTAGCGCCATCGTCGTGTACCTCCCTGCTGCTCGAACCGTGCGGATCCTTCGAAGGGTTGGAACGAATACTGCGGAATCGTCACCACAGCAAGTAGAGCCCTTCGTCCCACCTGCTGTGTCCAAATGGTGTCGAGAGAGCCCGAATCTGTTCCACGACAATCGGCGACAGTTCGCTACACTGCCGGCGTGAAATTCGTCGGTGACCGGCTGCTCCGCAAGGAGGACCCGAGGCTCATCCAGGGTCAGGGCCGCTACGTCGGCGACATCGCGCTGCCCGGCATGCTGCACGCCGCCATCGTGCGCAGCCCCCACGCGCACGCGCGGATCGTCGCGATCGACGCCGAGCGTGCGCTGAGAGCGCCCGGCGTCCACGGCGTCGTCATCTTCGCCGATCTCGGCGACGCCGCGCGCCCGTTCGCGATCATCCCGCCGCACCCGGCGCTACGCGGCAAGAACTTCTCGATGCTGGCGAGCGACCGCGCGCGCTTCGTCGGCGAGGCGGTGGCGGTGGTGCTGGCCGAGAGCCGCTATGCGGCTGAGGACGCGCGCGAGCTGATCGACGTGTCGTGGGAGCCGCTGCCGTCGGTGCAGGATCCGACGGCGCCGGGTGAGGTGTTAGTGCACGACGACATCCCCGACAACGTCGCCGGCCGCGTGACGCTCTCGCGCGGCGACGTGACCGCGGCGCTGGCCGCGGCTCCGCACCGCGCTCGCCTGCGTCTGTCGATCGGTCGCGGCGGCGGGCAGCCGATGGAGACGCGCGGCCTGGTCGCCGAGTACAACGCGATGGCCGGCTTGCTGACGGTGTGGGCGTCGGCGCAGGCGCCGCACCAGATCCGCCAGTTCATCTGCGAGCTGCTCGATCTTCCGTCCCACCGCGTGCGCGTGATCGCCCCCGACGTCGGCGGCGGCTTCGGCAACAAGCTGATCGTGTACCCGGAGGACGTGCTCATCCCGCTGCTGGCGATGCGCTTCGGCCGTCCCGTGCGCTGGCTCGAGGACCGCCTGGAGCACATGCTCACGGCCACGCAGGAGCGCACGCAGACGCACACGGTCGAGGTTGGCTTCGACGACGAGGGACGGCTGCTCGCCCTGCGCGATCACTTCGTCCACGACACCGGCGCCTACACTCCGCGCGGGCTCGTGGTGCCGCTGCTCACCGCGTCCACGCTGTCCGGGCCGTATCGCATCGCGAATATCGAGGTAAGCTTCGACAGCGTCTACACGCATCGAGTGCCCGTCACGCCCTAT
>JBKOZH010000146.1:0-3530 GCA_046725765.1 Candidatus Methylomirabilota bacterium
CCGCCGCGGAACACCTCGGCGATGATCCCCTTGTCCATCTCGCGCGGGAAGCCGGCGACGGCGAGCGCGAACATCACGTCGCCACCCATGGCGTAGACGTCTGACATCGCGTTGACAGCGGCGACCGCGCCCCACGTCCACGCGTCGTCGACGACGGGCGGGAAGAAGTCGACGGTCTCGACCAGCGCCAGATCGTCGCTCACGCGATAGACGGCGGCATCATCGGCGGCGCCCAGGCCGACGATGAGATTGCGCGCGGCCGCCGCGGATAGCGCGGGGCTGCGCAGCACGCTCAGCACCTCCTGGAGATCTCCAGGAGCCATCTTCGAGGCTCAGCCGGCGCACGACGCGTAGGAGGTGAGTCGGATCTCCTTCCCCGAGCGCGCGTCGTCGCTCATACGGCTTGGGACGGTGGCCCGATCGGCTGGGATTCCAGAAAGTCGACGAACGCCTGCGCCAGCGGCGAGCGCGTGCGGTCTTTGTGCGTGACGAGATGAAAGCTGCGCGTGACCTTGAGATCCTTGACCTTGACGCACGCGACGAGACCCGCGCGGCACTCGTCCTCCACGGCGCGGCGTGAGATGAGCGAGATGCCCACGCCGGCGCGCACCGCCTGCTTGATCGCCTGCGTCGAGCCCATCTCACCGACGATCCGGAACGCGGCGAGCGACACGTTCGCTTCCGACAATACGTGCTCGATCGCCTGGCGCGAGCCCGAGCCGCGCTCGCGTACCACCATTGGCTCGCGTCTCAGCTCGTCGAGCGAGACCGTCTTGCGCGTCGCCCACGCATGGCCCGCGGGCACGACGATCACGAGCTCGTCGGGCATGAGCACGCGCGCGGCCAGCGCGCGCGACGCGGGCGGCGCGCCGATCACGGCGACCTCGACGCGCCCCTGCTCCACCCACTCGGCGACCTGCCGCGAGTCTCCGATCAGCAGCGACACGGAGATCTCCGGATACTTGGCCTTGAACGCGCCGAGCAGCGCGGGCAGCACGTACTCGCCGGGAATCGTGCTGCCGCCGATCACGAGCTCGCCGCTCATCCGTCCCTGGAATTGATCGAGCGCCTGCTGCGCCTCGCGCGCGAGGCCGAGCATGCGCCGCGCGTAGCCGAGCAGCAGCTGGCCTGCGCGCGTCGGAGTCGCGCCGCGACCCAGACGATCGAGCAGTTGAACGCCCAGCTCGTCCTCGAGCGCGCGCACGTGCTCGGAGACGGTGGGCTGGGTGAGATAGAGCGCCTCGGCGGCTCGCGAGAAGCTGCCGAGCTCGGCCACCTTGGCGAAGACCTCGAGCCGGCGGAGGTCCATTAACGCCGAAGGGCCCTCGCGGGCCCTTCGTGTGACTGCCGTGTACTCACGCCGCGGTCAGTGGCAACCGCAGCCACCACCGCAGCAACCACCACCGCCGCCAGTGGGCGCGGTCATGAAACCGCCATCGCTCTTGAGGCCGAAGACGGAAAGCTTGCGAGTGATGTCACCGCTCTGGCACGTGGGGCAGGCGACCTTCGTCGAAGGGCCGTGGACGTACTTCTCGAAGTCGTGCCCGCAGCCGCGACAGCGATACTCGTAGATGGGCACTTACTCGCCGCCTCGCTGCACGTAGCTCTTCACGAACTCTTCGGCGTTTTCCTCGAGGATATCGTCGATCTCGTCAAGGAGCTTGTCGATGTCCTCCTTGATCTTCTTGCCCTTCTTCGCAATCTCAGGGCTCGCGTTCGCGCCGTCGCCGCCGCCCTCGTTGGGCTTGGTCGGTCGTGTTTCCTTCTTTTTCTGCTCTGCCATGGTGGCCCCTCCATGGGCTCAACCGTTCGCGTACGTGGTGTCACCCCGCCACGCCTTCATTCTAACCGAGGGCCCCTGCCCCGCAAGAAGCCTCAATTCGCGTGCCACCCATCGTATGCCCCCGATCAACGCCGGAAGTGCTTGCTGAGGCTCAGCGTCTGGTGTTGATACGACGACGCGAGCCCGACGCCATAGAGCCGATCGGGTCGGCCGCGCAGCCGTTCGAACCAGACCTTGAAGGACGTCTGCCCGTCGTAAACCATGAACGGTACTTCACGGGCGCGCACTTCCATGACGACCTTGGTGCCGAGCACGCTGCCGTCGCCGAAGCCGAATCCCGGGTCGAAGAATCCGGCGTAGTGGGTGCGGATCTCGCCCGCCCCCGCGTCGTAAACGACCATCTCGGCGGCGAACTCGGCCGGCACGCGGATGCGCTCTTTGGACACGAGGATGTAGAAGCGATTCGCTTCCAGGATGTAACCGTCGCGCACCGGCGCCTTGATCGGCTCCCAGAACTCGCTCGGGTCGTAATGGCCGACACGCGCCAGATCGACGGCGGGCGGATTGGGATGCGCACGATAGCCGATGACACCGCCCGTCGTGCGGCCCGACAGGTCGATGCCCATGCAGAGGCCGTCGTTGAAGACGACGCGCTCGAGCGGCAGCGGGCGATCGTCGTCGTCGTAGAGCAGGGGCGTTTCCCGGTAGAGGGCCGCCAGCGCCGCGTCGGACATCGAGGTCGGTCCCTCCAGCAGCCGCAGCTGGTTGAGCGACAGGCCGGCGTAGACGCGCACCGGGAACGATTGCGGCGAGACTTCGAGATAGAGCGGCCCGTGGTAGCCGGGCGCGATCTCGTCGAAGCGCGGCGTGCCGTCGGTCACGACGCGCGTGAACACGTCGAGCCGCCCGGTCGTGGATTTTGGATTCGACCGTCCGCGCACGTTGGCGGGCAGCGCCAGCGACTCGACGAGCGGGACGAGATACACGGAGCCACGCTGCAGGGTTGCGCCGTTCTCGAGGGGCACGCGGTCGATGACGAGGTCATGGCTCGCGGCGCCCTCCAGGCGCGCGCGCACGCTTTCTCGATACGGCAGGAAGCTCGCACGCAGCTGATACGCGATCGGGCCCAGGCGCAGGTCGAGGCTCGCCGGCTGGAACTGCTCGTCGGTCAGCGGCACAGACGCGCTCACGGACCCGCCGCGCACCGCCGCGCGCAGCTCACGATCGGTCAAAACGCCGGATTGTAGCGGGGTCCGCGAGGTCGGATCGGACCGTGGGTGGCCTGCTCTAGGCACGCGTGGCTCCGCTCAACTGTAGCGGGGTCCGCGAGGTCGGATCGGACCGTGGGTGGCCTGCTCTAGGCACGCGTGGCTCCGCTCAACGGCCTGATTCCAGCACGGTGGCCCCGGCGGTGTCGACGGCGTAGGCCTGCGCGCGCCCTTCGACGCCGGCCGAGCGCAGCGCACGCTCCATCGCGCGCGCGACCGTCTGACCGTCATCGGCCACCAGAGCTAGGAGCGCGGGGCCCGCTCCGCTCAGCACGCAGCCGAGCGCGCCGGCGCCGCGGGCCGCGTCAGCCACCGCCGGCAGCCACGGAAACAGGGCACGCCGGTAGGGCTGATGCAAGCGATCGTCGAGCGCCGCGGGCAGCGCCTCGCGGCGGCGCGTCTGCAGCGCCGCAAGCAGCAGCGCGACGCGCTGAACGTTGAAGATGGCGTCGGCGCGCGGCACGGACGCCGGCAACACG
>JBKOZH010000114.1:0-22743 GCA_046725765.1 Candidatus Methylomirabilota bacterium
GGCGACGCGCCAGCTATGGGGGCGTGCGTAGCCTCGAGCCGATGAGCAGCGCACAGACGATCCCGGCGGGAATTCCTGCGCCGACGAGTCGTCGGAGAAATCGCATATCGACATCACCAAACGTCCAGTCTGATACGGTCAACAGATCGTAGGCGGACACGAACAGAAAAAACAGCACACAGCCGACGACGCCCGCACCGGCGCCCAGCAGCGCTCGCGTATACCACCGAGACGCGTTTCCGCGGGCCCGCAGAATTCCATAGGCAAACCCGGCGATCAAGGCCGGCATACCACCGAAGACGTACGACAGCAGCACGACGTCCCTGAAGGTCCCCGGGGGGCGCTGGAGCCATATCACGAGCGCACCGATCGGGGGGCCCACCGCGCCGAAGATGACGGTGGTGATGGCGATCGTGCGAAGCGGCATCCCGGCTCAGGATATCGGTTTCTTGGAGAAAGCCCGGAACGCTTTCTAGAATCATAGATGTCGCAGTGCACCCCTGACGGATGCGCGGCGGCAATGACCGCTTTGCCGCCTTCCGACGGAGGTGCCCCGTGACGCGCGCCACCCTCTCCGGTCTCATGACCATCGTCGTCCTCGCCACAGGCTGCTCCAGCAGCGTCGCCAGCCGCAACTCGGGCACGACCATCGATCAGGCGCAGAACGAGCGCGTGGACGGTCCAAAGAAGCGCATCGCCGTCATGCCGTTCGACGTCAAAGTTCACAAGGCCGGCGCCATCGGCAGCGGCATGTCGGACATGCTCGCGGACGCGCTCGTCAACACCAACCGCTTCATCGTGCTCGAGCGCCAGAACGTCAAGGATGTGATGGCGGAGCAGGACTTCGGCCGCTCCGGTCGCGTAAAGAAGGAGACCGCCCCTGCGGTCGGCGAGATCGAGGGCGCCCAGCTGCTGATCCGCGGCGCCGTCACCACGTTCGAGCCCGAGTGCTCGGGCGGGACCCTTGCCGTGGTCGGCGTCAAGCAAGCGTGCGTGTCGATCAACATGCGCATCATCGACGCCAAGACCGGCCGCGTCCTGAACGCGACGACCGTCGATGGCAGCGCGATGACCGCGGGCGTTGGCCTCACCGCCAACGTCTCGACCATGCCGCTCCCGCTCGGCCTCGGCGGGTGGAAGAAGACGCCGATGGAGCGCGCGATCCGCAACTGCATCGACTCGGCGGTGCAGCATATCGTCAAGACGAATTTGTAAGCGGTAGCCTCCGCCACGGCCCGTGGAAAGATCGCCGGATCGGGCTTAGTCTTGGCCCTCGACCGATCTGAAGCGAGCCGGAGGCGGCGTGAAGAAGCCCAACTTCCTCGTCATCCTGATCGACGACCTGCGCCACGACGAGCTCGGTGTCGGCGGCCACCCGTACATGAAAACCCCGCACGCCGATCGCATCGCCCACGAGGGTGCGCTGTTCGAGCGGGCCTTTCACACGACGCCGATCTGCTCGCCGAACCGGGCCTCGGTGATGACCGGGCAGTATGCGAGCCGGCACGGCATCATCGACAACGTCGCGCGCGACGCCGCCAGCCACCGGCTGCCGAACTACCACCTGGCGCTGCAGGAGCTCGGGTATGAGACCGCCCACGTGGGCAAGTGGCACATGGGCAACGACGGCCGGCCGCGCCCCGGCTACGACCACTGGGTCAGCTTTGACGGGCACGGCCGGTTGAACGATCCGACGCTGAACGTGAACGGCACCTACGGCAAGCGCCAGGGCTACATGACCGACGTGCTCAACGAGCTCGCCGTGGACTTCGTCTCGCGGAAGCATGAGCGCCCGTGGTCGCTCTTCTTCGCCCACAAGGCCGTGCATCCCGACGCCTTCCAGCACCCGGACGGCACGCTCGACCTCGCTCAGCATGGAGGCTACCGCGTGGCCGAACGCCACAAGGACCTCTACCAGGGGTGCGTGTTCCCGAGGAAGCCGAACATGCTGTCGCCGGCCGAGGTCGTGAAGGACAAGCCGGCGTGGGCCGAAGCGATGGCTCTGAAGGAGTCAGAGGCCGCGAAGGCGGTCCTCGAGGCGATCCGGCCTGGCTCCCAGGAGGAGATCCGGCTCCGGGCCTGCATGATGGCGGCCGTCGACGAGGGTGTCGGCGCGCTGTTCGATGCCCTGGAGCGATCAGGGGCGCTCGACGATACGGTCATCGTCTTCTTCGGCGACAACGGGTACTTCTTTGGCGAGCACGCGCTCGGGCCCGAGCGCCGTTTCGCCTACGAGGAGGGCATCCGTTCTCCTTTCCTCGTGCGCTATCCCCGACGGATCAAGGCCGGCGCCCGCGTCCGCGAGCTGGTGATCTGCCAGGACATCGCGCCGACCCTCATCGAGCTCGCCGGCGGTAAGCCTGGCCCGCAGATTCAGGGCCGCTCGCTGCTGCCCCTCTTCTCGGGACTCAAGACCGCGTGGCGCACGTCGTTCCTCATCGAGTACTGGGCCGAAAACGCCATGCCCTGGCTCGTGGGCATGACCTACAAGGCCGTACGGACCGACCGCCACAAGTACATTCACTGGGTCAACAAGAACCGCGACCACGAGCTCGACGAGCTCTACGATCTCGACAGCGACCCCTTCGAGCTACGCAATCTGATCAGTAGCCAATCCCACGCCGGTATCCGCGAGGAGCTCCGTAAGGCGCTGGCGCAGCTCGTGGTCGAAGCGCTGGGCATCTAGCGACCAAGGTCCTATTGCCGCGGCTGGAGCACTTCCTTATTAGCAAGCCGCAGGGGCGGAATCGGCGCATCGTCTGGGATCGAGAGTGACTCTTAAGGTCCAGGTTGTGGTGACCAAACCTATGACGAGGAGCGTGGAGATGCGGAGCCAAAGGCTGCCGGCGATTGTGCTCGTTATGATCGCGCTCGTGGGGGTCGCCGTGTTGGGTGCCAGGGCTGTCATCGCGCAGGACACCGGGCAGGCCAAGTACACCGTGCGAGTCCCGAATGGGCTCGCGTTCTCTGAGTTCAAAGGATACGAAAGCTGGCAGACGGTCTCGATCAGCCATAACGACAAGGTGATGGCGGTGATCCTCGCCAATCCCGTGATGATCAAGGCCTACCAGTCCGGCATTCCGGGCAACGGCAAGCCGTTCCCCGACGGCTCAAAGATGGCGAAGGTCCATTGGAATCCGAAGAAGCTCGAGGCTTTGCCGACCGCGACGGTGCCGGCAAGCTTGCATGACGTCGACTTCATGGTGAAGGACAGCAAGCGGTTCGCGGACAGCGCCGGATGGGGATGGGGCGCGTTCAAGTATGACGCCGCGTCCGATACGTTCACGCCCGCCACCGAGGCAGACGCCCCGCCCCAGGCGAACGACGCCAAATGCGGGTTGGCCTGCCACACGATCGTGAAGAACAGGGACTACGTCTTCACGGACTACGGGAAGCGCTGAGGTCCTGCGCCAGGTGAGTGATCGCCGCCGCTTCCTCGTCACGACGGCGATGGCCCTTGCCGCCCTCGAGGTCGGCATGATCGGCCGGGCTCGAGCTCGAGGCGACAGCGACATGCCGTCACTCGATGGCGCGACGACGTGGCTCAATTCGCCGCCGCTCACGACGGCGGGCCTGCGCGGGAAGGTCGTCGTCGTCGATTTCTGGACGTACACGTGCATCAACTGGCTGCGCACGCTGCCCTATGTCCGCACGTGGGCGGAGCGATACGGGCGTCACGGACTGGTCCTGATCGGCGTGCACTCGCCGGAGTTCACCTTCGAAAAGGACGTCGACAACGTGCGCTGGGCCGTGAAGAGCATGCGGCTCCCGTACCCGATCGCGGTCGACAGCGATCACGCCGTTTGGCGCGCGTTCGACAACCAATACTGGCCGGCGCTCTACTTCGCGGATGCGCAGGGGCGGATCCGACATCGTCATTTCAGCGAGGGCCGCTACGAGGAGTCGGAGTCCGTCATTCGACGGCTGCTGACCGAGGCCGGAGCCAGCGGCCTGCCCGGCGAGCCGGTCTCCATCGATGGGCGCGGTCTCGAAGCTTCCGCCGACTGGGACAGCTTGAAGTCTCCTGAGAATTACCTGGGCTACGAGCGCACGGCGAACTTCGCGTCTGCCGGCGGCGCGGCGCGGGGCAAGCGTCGCGCCTATGCCGCTCCGGCGCGCCTGAACCGGAATCAGTGGGCGCTCTCGGGCGACTGGACGATGGAGAAAGAAGCCGTGGTTTTGGATGCGCCGAGCGGGCGGATCGCGTGCGGTTTTCACGCGCGCGACGTTCATCTCGTGATGGCGCCGCCAGCGCGAGGGCAGTCCGTGCGCTTCCGCGTGCTCATCGACGGTAAAACGCCGGGATCGGCGGCTGGCGGCGACGTCGACGATCAGGGACTCGGCACGGTGACCGAGCCGCGCCTCTATCAGCTGATCAGACAATCGGCGCGCGTCGCCGATCGACGATTCGAGATCGAGTTTCTCGACGCGGGGGTGAAGGCCTACGCCTTCACGTTCGGCTGATCCGCTGAAAGGCTAGCTCGGTAGACCGCGTCGGTCACGAGAGTGCGTCAGCTCCCGGACCGGCCGCACCTCGACCACGCCGACGCGCGCCGGTGGGAACCTCGCCGCGATCGCGCAGGCCTCGTCCATGTCCTTGGCCTCGATGACGAAGAACCCACCCAGCTGCTCCTTTGTCTCGGCAAAGGGGCTGACGCTGGTAGATACCTTGCCGTCGCGAACACGGATGGTGCGCGCCGTTTCGATCCGCTGCAGAGCGTTCGAGAGGATGTAGTGGCCGCTCCGCCGGAGCTCCTCGGCGTACTCGATCGCCGAGTCGACAAGCGTCTGCATCTCCTTCTCGGGCATCGCCTCCAGCACCTTCTCGTCGTGGTAGATCGTGAACATGAATTTCATCGCACTCTCCTCGTACGTGAAGCTTACACGGCTATGTGGCGAGACGCGCGCGTTCGAGCGCGGCGATGCGCCGATACGGATCGGAACCCAGCTCCGCCGTGACAGCGTCCAGCGATGTGAGCGCGCGTTCGATCGTGGTGCGGTCGGACGCGGGATCCGACGCCACGAGGCGCAGCGATGCCAGGGCGACATCGAACGCGCCAAGCCGCCATCCGCGTCGGCCATCAACGAGCTCACGCGCCTCCACGAGGAGAGCGCCGGCCCCCGAGCGGTCACCGGCGGTCCGTTTCGCGTCCGCGAGCGTCGCGAGGATGCGCGGCTCGTACCACAGCGCCGTGCGTCGATGGCGAGCCAAGGTGAGCGCCCGCTCCAGCGTACTCGTGGCCGCGGTAAGGTCGCCGGCCGCGAGCTCCGCAGTCCCGAGAAACGCCGCGGCCTCCACGCGAGAGAACACGCTTCCGCGCTCTTCCGCGAGCTCGAGGGCGCGGCGGCCGTGGGCGAGCGCGCCGGGCAGATCGCCCCGCAGGCGCAGCACCTCGGAGAGAAACGCGTGCGTTCCGTAGACGGCCTGGAGTGTAAGGTCGCTCTCCTCGGCAAGGAGCGCTTGCAGGGCGGCCTCAGCCTCGGCCGTGCGCCCGAGGTGTGCGCTCGCGACCGCCAACCATACGCGGCACAAGCCAGGCGCGGTGGAATGCCCGACCGCCTCCCTCAGCCCGGCAACCCGCGCGACGTCGGTCAGCGCGCGCTCCGCGGTCGCACGCCCGGCGGCGAGGCGGCCGACGGCAAGCTGGGCGTGGGCCAACACCGAGCGCATCTCGAACTCGAACAGTGCGTCGGATCCTTCGGCGAGCTCCGTCGCTCGCTGCGCGCATTCCAGATACTGGCCCACGTCGCCGGCAAGTCCGCACAGGCGTCCGTAGGACGTGAGCAGGAATGCGTGACCGGCCTTGTCGGCAAGTCGCTCGGCGACCGCGCGCGCCTCGTCGAAGAGATTCCGCGCCTCACGCTCCTCGATTCCGGCGATGCGGCCGATCTCGAGCAGCGCAATCCGCGAGCTGAGCTCGAGCGTTAGGGTCTCGCGCGACTCGGGAACGGCGCTGAGAAGCGTGGTCACCCGACGGCAGTGACCCACCCCATCCGCCGGATCACTGCGTGCGACGCGGCGCCCGGCCTGCTCGTGCCAGCGTGCCGCCTCGAGGCGCTCGCCAGCCTCATCGAAGTGATGGGCGAGGAGCGCGGCCTGCGTCGCGGCGGCGGGGCCGTGGATCGTGAGCAAGGCTCGCGCGATGGCGGCGTGGGTGACGCGCCGCCGATCGGCGAGCTGTGTGCGGTAGGCGACCTCCTGCGCGAGAGGATGCCGGAAGGCGTGTATCCCCCGAGACCGCGTGGGACCGAGAAGCTCGGCCATCGCAAGGCGCTCGAGCGACGCGGCGAGCGCGGGCCCGGGCACATCGACCACGGCGCGCAGCAACTCGACTGGCACGTCGCGCCCGACCACGGCCGCCGCCTGGAGCACGTCCTTATCGCGGTCCCCAAGCCGATCGATGCGAGACGCGAGGACGGCCTGAACGGTGTCGGGCAACGTGATCTCGTCGAGCGGGGCAGCCAGCTCGTAGGCGCCGCGTTCACCACGCAGCACGCCACGCTCGACGAGCGAGCGAATCATCTCCTCGACGAAGAGTGGGTTGCCGCGAGCGCCGGCCTCGATCCGGCTGCGCAGCGCCGCGAGCCTCTCATCGGATCCGAGCCAGTCGTCCAGCAACGTGCGCGATTCCTGAAGGCCAAGGGGCGCAAGCGAAACAGTCTCCATCCGCGACAGCCACACCGGCCGATACTCGGGCCGCGTGGTCGCGAGGAGCAGGACCTTGCTGCCGGCCGACTCCGGAGCCAGGAGCCGCGCGGAGATCATGTCCAGCGCCATCTCGCTCGCCGGGTCGAGCCAGTGCAGGTCTTCGACCCAGAGCACTGTGGGCTCGCGCCGAGCGCGCGCGCGAATCAGCTCGAACAGTGACTCGAAGAGACGTGTACGGCGCGCGTCAGGATCGAGTCCGGAAGGAGCACCGGCGTGATCGGACACCCCGAGAGCGTCCAGCCAGAGATCCACGACCGTCGGGTCGGGCCGCGCATTCTCGAGACCGCGTCTCACGGCGTCCCGGACGTCGGACGCTGGCGCGCCTTCGCCGATACCAAAGAGACTGCGCGCAAGCGCGACGATCACGTGAAACGGCAGCAGGCGTCCGTGCGAGAGCGCGCCGGCATGGTGAAGCGCGATGCCGCTGGCGCGATGAACGAACTCGTGACAGAGCCGGCTCTTGCCCGCGCCCGGCTCCGCACTGATCAGGACGACGTTCGGGCGACCTGACTGGGTCTCGCGCAGCGCCTTCTCGAGCAGAGCGAGCTCTCGCTCGCGGCCGACGAAGCGCGAGAAGCCGCGCGCCCGGGAGCGCTCGAGGCGGCTCCGGATCTGACCCGGACCCCGCAGCTCGAACACGCGCACGGGAACGCTTGCGCCCTTGAGACTCTGCTCGCCGCCGTCGAGGAACTCGAAAAAGCCCTCCGCGAGGCGCGCCGTCTGCTCCGTCACCCTGATGCCACCCGGCGGCGCCAGCTGCTGCACCCGGGCCGCGAGCCCGACGATATGCCCTTGCGCGGTGTAGTCCATGCGCAGGTCGTCGCCAATCCGCCCGACGACGACCTCGCCGGAGTTCAGACCCATCCGCACCGAGAACTCGAGCCCGCGCTCGCGCTGGACGTCATCGGCCAGCGCGCGGATTTCCCGCGTCATGTCCAGGGCGGCCGCGCAGGCGCGCTGGGCGTGATCCTCGTGGGCGATCGGGGCGCCGAAGAGCGCCATGATCCCGTCACCGGTGTACTGGTTGATGGTTCCCTCGTATCGGTGAACGCCGTCAGCAAGGATCCGGAACAGGCGATCGAGCAGGCGATGCCACTCTTCGGGATCGACGCGCTCCGCGAGCTCCATCGAGCCCACGACGTCGGCGAAGAGGACGGTGACCAGCTTGCGCTCGCCTCGGAGCGCGCTCTGCGACGCAAGAATCTTCTCGACGAGATGCCGGGGCGTGTAGGCGCGCGGTTCGGCGGTGATGGTCGGCGCCCCCAGGTGCGCACCACACTCGTTGCAGAACCTCGCGCCGACGGGGTTCTCGTGTTGACAGAAGCGGCAGCGCGTCATCAGCGGTCCACGTGTCGTCAGCGGCCACATGTAGTATGCGCTACGTCGAAGGCGCCCGAGCTTCGGTCGACGCGGCGGACAGTTTCGGATGTACGATCGCCGCCGGGAGGTGGCCATGCTGGAAGGGAAAACCCGCATCCCGCCCGTCGACGTCGAGACGCTTCCGGACGACCTGCGCGAAACGCTCGCGGAACAGCGCAAGCTCTACGGCGGCGCGCCGCTGTATCCCTACCTGTTCTACGCGCGCAACCCCGCCTACTTCCGCGCCGCGAAGGCGATGTGGGGCGCCCTGCAACAGCAGACGAAGCGCGTGCCGGTGACGCTACGAGCGCTCCTCAACCGTCGCGTCGCGTGGTGGAACGGCTGCGAGTACTGACAGGACGCCAATGCTGCCGTCGGCAGCCGAAATGGTCTCTCGACGGAGAAGCTCGAAGCGCTCCTCGAGGATTACGCGAAGAGCCCGCTCTTCACCGGCGCGGAGAAGGTGGCGCTCGAATACGCCGACGCGATGACGGACACGCGCCGCGACGTCGACGACGAGCTGTTCGCGCGCCTACGGCAACACTACGATGACGACACCATCGCCGAGCTGACGATGATCATCGCGTGGGAGAACGCATCCTCGCGCTTCAACCGGGCGTTCCGCATCCCATCGCAAGGATTCTGGAAGCCAGGGGGACGAGCATGACGACGATCCTCACCGAATCCGCCGAGTTCACCGTCGAAGCGGCGAACGGCCTGTGGCTGGCGGCCGCGGACGCCGCACGGGTCACCGGCTGGACGCTCAAACCCCAAGGGATGTGCCGCGACGACCAGTGCGTCCCGTTGCCGTCGACGGCCGTCGGCGCTGGTCGCGTCGACGTGGAAGCGTTCTGGCGCCGGCTGGGCAATCCCGTGCTGTGTGCCGACGATCGACAGACGTGGGTGCTCGGTGCCGGGGCCGGCAACCGCAACGCCGCGCTCGCCGGGTTGATGGCGCCGGATTTCACGCTGCACGATCTGTCGGGAACGCCACGCACGCTGTCCGCTCTGCGCGGCAAGAAGGTGCTGCTCGTCACCTGGGCATCGTGGTGAGGCTGCCGGCTCGACCTGCCCGTGTGGCAGCAGCTGTTCAGCGGCCTCAAGGATCGCGACTTCATGGTCGTCGCCGTGGCCGAGGATAGTCGAGGCGCGGAGCACGTGCGGCCGTGGATCGAGCAGGCGAAGGCCGAATACTGGTGCCTGATCGATCCGGATCACCGTGTGGCCTCGCTGTACGGGATGGCGAACGTGCCGCGCGCCGTGTGGATCGACGAGCGCGGACGCATCGTGCGCCCGCCTGAAACCGCCGGGTCGACCGATCACTTCCGCAACATGGATCCAAAGACGCTCACGATGTCGCCCGGCGATCAGGCGGCGCGGGATGCCGGAAAGGCGTTCTACGTCAACGCCGTCAAGGAATGGGTCACCACCGGGCGACACGCGCTCGACGAGCCGACGGCGCAGGAGAAGCTGCCGCGCATCACCGAGGATATTGCGCTGGCGCATGCGCATTTTCGCCTCGGCGTGTGGCTGCGCAGACACGACGCCGCGGAGGAGGGGAGTCGGCACCTGGCCGAGGCCAGTCGGCTGCATCCCGAGTCCTGGAACATGTGGCGCCAGTCGGCGGATCTCGAGGCGGTCGGCAACGCAGCCGGGCCGGGGTTCTGGGCGCGCGTGCAAGCGCTGGGTGACAAGCCTTACCACCTGCCTCCCGACCTGCCCGGCTTCCCGGGGTGATGCGGCGCTAAGGGTCGCCCTTCACGGCGCGCCTCCGCCTGCACCGCCTGACGGTGAGCTTCCTCCGCTGAGGCGCCGAGCGTATTCCCTCTCCACGCTGATGAGACGCCCGTACTCGGAATACTCCTTGTCGCCCCCCACATAGACGCAGCGGCAATTGTCGGGATCGGCGTACGTGTACACGACGCTGCCGTTTTTGGTCCCACTCACGATCCGATGCGGGGGCATCGACCGAAGCTCCTGCTGGCTCTCGGACGTATTCGCGCCGCGCATCTGAAATCCGGCCGCAGTCAGCAACCGCTCGGTTTCGCTTGCGTTGTAGCGTTGGATCGTCGCGCATCCGGCACCGAGGAGTGCCGGTACGGCGAGCAGCATGACCGCGCGACGCAGGATCATTGCGGCGGCTTTCATGAGGGAATGATCGGTATGCTCGGCCGGAGGCTGCCATCGGACCTTGGCCCTATCGACATGGACCAACGTCCAATGCCCGCGCCGAATCAGCCGCGGCGAAGCCGCACGCTCAGGATGCGCAGGCGCGGATCGCGGCCATCGCCATCGCGAGTCCGTCAGAGCCGGACACGCGTGGGCTCACGATGGGAAGTCCGGCCGGGCATGTTCAGACAGGTCTGCGGAGGTGCTCAAGAGCGTATGCGTGTTCTCGCAGCTTGTTGAGCCTCACGGTTGCCTCGCGAGCTTCCGACTTTATGACGTCGAGTCTGGCGTGCGCGGCGCGACTGAATTGCCGGGCGTTGTCAGCGTTGATGCGTGCTCCGGCGACGATTTCTTGCACAGCGAGAGCGGAGAGGACTCGCATAGCGCCTCCTTGCGGTTGGAAGGCGCTGCAAGTCGTACAGCCGCCGACGGGACGCCCCGATGGCGTCTACCAGGAGGTCGGTAGCCCTGACCCTCGTAAGTGTACCACCGGGTTGAAGTGCCGCAGACGTAGGCTCAAGGACGCTTCCGCCATACTTTCAGACTGCGACCGACGCGACTGATTTCACGCTCATAGGTCGACCGGTTGACCGCTCCGAAGACGTATAGCCGGCGTAAGACACTCGGCGCCGCCTTGCTCCGCGAGCGTCGCCGCCACCGGCTCGAATGAGCCACCACGAACGTCCAGATGGCACCGCAAACACGTCGCGTCTGCACCACGGCGGTCCGAAGTCTTGTGTTCATAGCCCTTGAACACCTCAGCCAGCGACGAGGAGCAGCCCAGCGATGATCGCTGTGAACACGACGACGACCCGAAGTTCCATCGTTCCAGGACAAAGAGCAAAAGACGGGCCGTCGCGACAATGGCCCTCGGGCCCTCGCTTGCGGTCGTTCGGGTCTAGGCAGCGCGCGGCATCGTGTCGTCGACCGGGCGGAGCTGTTGCCGCGCCGTTCTCGGCGGCATCACCCACGCCTCGCCGACGAGCACCGACTCACCGGAACCGTTCACGCATTGCGTGCGAAGGCACACGCGGCTGCGATCGTGGATGATCTCGGTGACCTCGACACGCGCGGTGATGGAGTCGTGCAGTCTCACCGGCCGGAGAAACTTCAGCGATTGCGAGAGGTACACGCAGCCGGGCCCCGGCAGCTCGCTGCCGATGACCGCCGCGATCAGGGCGGCCGTCAGCATGCCAGGCGCGATGCACTCACCGAATGGAGTGGACGCGGCGAACCGCGCATCGCGGTGGATCGGATTGCGATCGCCGCTCAGTGTGACGAAGCTCGTGACCAGCTCGGGGCTCAGCGCGCACGTCATCTCGGCGGCATCCCCGACAGCGAGCTCAGCGAGGGTCTTACCGCTCGTCAAGCCGGCACCGCATGCAGCTCGCGTGGCGCATCAACGGTCCGCGCCGGCGAGGCGAGGCCGCAGTCGACGATCTTGTAGAGCAGCGCCTTGTAGCTGATTCCGAGGATGCGAGCGGCTTTCGCGCGGTTCCAGCGCGTGCGCTCCAGCACGTCGGCGATGGCGATGCGCTCCGCGTCCCGCGCCGCGCGCCGGGCGATCGCCTTGAGATCCAGCTGTGCGACGCCGATCGCCGCCGCCGACGTCTTCGTCTCGGTGGCTGTCCCCGACGACGACGGTAGCGTCGATGACGTCAGCTCACCATAGACGGCGGCGGCGTTGCCCAGCACGACGACGCGCTTGATAACGTTCTCGAGCTGGCGGATGTTGCCGGGCCAGGCGTACTCCGCGAAAAGCCGCCGCATCGCCGGTGGGATCTCGACGGTGCGACCATAGGCCGCGTTCGAACGGGCCAGGAAATGATCGATGAGCGCCGGAATCTCGTCGCGACGCTCACGCAGCGCGGGGATGCGGAGCTCGATCACGTTGAGTCGATAAAAGAGGTCCTCTCGAAATCGCCCCGCGTGTATCTCGGCGACGAGGTCGCGATTCGTCGCAGCCAGGATGCGCGCCGTGGTGTGCATCACCCGCTGCCCACCGACACGCGCGAACTCGCCATCCTGAAGCACGTGGAGGAGCTTGGCCTGCAGCCGCAGCGGCACCTCGCCGATTTCATCGAGCATGATCGTGCCGCTCTGGGCCGCCTCGAACTTGCCGGGCTTGTCCCGATAGGCACCCGTAAAGGCACCGCGCTCGTGGCCGAACAACTCGGATTCCAGCAGTTCGCCGGGCAGCGCCGCGCAGTTCACCTTGAGGAACTGATGACTGGCCCGGGACGACGTCTGATGGATCGCTCGCGCGACGACTTCTTTGCCCACGCCGCTCTCACCCGTCAGCAAGACGGTCGCGTTCGTCGGCGCAACCCTGGCAATCATGTCGCGGATCGTTTGCATCCCGGGACTGACGCACATCTGCAGCTCGACCATGAGTTCCCCCTTCGAATTGGACCAAGTCGCTTTGGCGGTGACGAGGTGCAGGGAGCGAGCCAACTTACACTCGCAATGAATCCGTGTCTTTGGCGGTCGAGAAGGTATTTTTTACACGGCACGACACTAAATTTCGGTTCGCCATGTAGCTCTTACAAGAAGGAAACATGAAGGAAGGCGGACGAGGTGCGGCGCCCGATTCGACTCGCTATCGGGCGCCGCCGTCAGATCACAGGCGTCGTGTCAAAAGCAGGACGATCAAGATGATCAGGATGAGGGACCCCAAGCCTCCGCCTACGTAGGGGCCGCCGTAGTACCAGCCGCCGCCTCCACCAACGAGCAGCAACACGATGAGGATGATCAACACGGTGCTCATGGCTATCTCTTGACCTCATCGATCGTCTTGTCGATCTCTTTGCCCGCCTTCTCAACAGGGCCCTTGCCAACCACGCGGTCCTGATCAAGCGCTCGGTCCACGCGCTCACCCGTCTTCTGCACGGGTCCCTTCTCGCAGCCCACCACGGCCAGCGCCACTCCCGCGGCCACTGCGACGATCATCACAGCCTCGCGCACTCGATTCATGACAAGCTCCCCGCGGCGTTCAGTCGCCCGGTAACGAACATTCGTGAAGCTGCGGTTGTCGTACGAAGTGAGTGCAAGAGACGCTCCACCCCCGGAGGATGGGTTGCCTGTATCTTCAGCGTCGGACGCGGCGGAGGTAGCGCATGAGCAAGCCGGTGAGGACGAGGGCGCCGGAGCCGGCGACGGCCGCCGCCAGGAGCGGGAGCCGACGACGGCTGTGCTCGTCGCTCGGATCGAGCCTGCCCGCGGCCTGCTCTGCGCCCTCGCTCGTCTCTGGATCGAACGGGAGATCATCGGGATCGATGAGCTGCATGGCCACCCGCTGCGCGGGGGTGGGTCCGCCGTGGCGCTGGAGACGCGCGCCGGTGCGTTCCACGAGCGTGTCGAGCCGTGCGACCAGGCCTTCGATCGGCTCGAGGTCGCTCGCGTCCGCTGCCCCGAGCCCGGCGTGCTCCGCGAGCAGGCTCACGCGCACGTTTCGGATCTGGTCGATGAGCCGACGGTCGTCTCCCTCGTGCTCCCACGCGACGTGCAGCTCGCTGTCGAGCCCCATGCTGCGATTGGTGAGGTTCGCCGACCCGACGGTGAGGAACCGGTCATCGACGATGATCAGCTTCGAATGGATGTAGGTCGCACGAAAGGTCTCGTGCGTGCCGTCGCATAGAGAGAAATAACACCCCAGCGGGCAGCCGGTGGACGACGCGGTCTCTCTGAGCATCTCGAGGTTGCGCGCCTGCCGCAGGCCGACGGCGATCTCTTCTTTCAACGCCTCGGCCTGCTCGTTGACCACGATGACGATCTCGGGCCGCGGCCTGCCCGGCCCCCGCATGCGCCGGATGAGCGCTTCGCGGATCCGCCGGCTGCTGAAGTACTGTGTCTCGATGTAGATGAGGCGGTCGGCGGCGGCGATCGCGTCCTCGAATAGATGCTCCACCTCGCGGATGGTGGTGCCGTCGGGCCGAGGGTCTGTCCGGCTGAGTGCCACCGTGCTCCCACCCAGCGCCAGCGAGCCTCGCATCGGCGCGGCACAAGCGTCCGCGGAGCGCAGCTCGAGCGGTGGGCCGCCGGCGCGCCCCCACCGCTCCCTGAAGAGATCTTCCAGCGCCCGCGCCGACTCGCGACCGGACAGCCACGCCTGCACATCGTGGTAGGGCTTCTGAGGGTGCCCACGGCTGAGCCTTAGCGGGTTGTTCGCGGCATGGCGGCGGTCGTCCCATCGCGCCTCGCAGACGTCCATGCCGCCCAGAAATGCGAGGCTCCCGTCGACGACCACGAACTTCTGGTGATGAGAACCGCCTGCGGCGGGGTGATCGTCGAAGCGGAAGTGCAGGTTTGGGCTCGTCATCCAGTGGAAGAACACGCGCTGGAGCCACTCGCGTTCACCCGCGAAGACCAGGTGGAAGTCCCACGCAATGAGGTAGACGCGCAGGTCCGGACGCCGGCGGCAGAGGCCATCGAGGAACTTCAGCATGCGGACCTCGGCCCCGAGTGGTGCGTCGGCGCCGCGCAGCAGGGGGACACCGCGGTCGAACTGCCAGCCGGACATCAACACGTAGCGCTGGGCCCGGCTGATAGCCCAGTAGACGGCATAGTAGTAGTCCGCCGCGTCGACGAGCACGCCAGCGTCGTCAGCGCGGACCCGCCGCCATGCATTGCGGCCGACTTCGACGATCGAGATCACCGTGTTCGAAGGACCGCGCGCGGCATCCGCCGCGCGCGGGGACGTCAGACGCCGAACGGTGCGAGCCGGCCGACTACCAGCGGTTGCCTCCGGCACGGGAGCCGCTACCGCCGCGGTATCCGCCCCCGCCGGACCGGAATCCACCACCTCCACCGCCGCGCGGCGCAGAAGGCTTCGAGATCTCGACCTTGAGCGTGCGGCCGCCGAGCGCGTAACCATTGAACTTTTGGATGGCCTGGTTGGCCGCCTCGGACGTGGCCATCTCGACGAAGGCGAAGCCGCGCGATTGACCCGTGTCACGATCGGTGATGACCTGGACGCTCTCGACCCCCTCGACCTCGTTGAACAGCCGACTGAGCTCCTCGGTGGACGTACTGAATGGAAGACCGCCGACGAAAAGTTTTTGACTCATGAACCGTCTCCTCACTCCGCGGCTGAACCACGCGCCCTGGGGCCGGCGGAGGCGAACGCCAAAGCGTGGACTGATGGGGGAAGGGAGACCATAGTGGTCGACGACCCGAACCAGACACTCGCAGCGTACCACGTCGCTATGCGGCGCGCGCGGTATCCCTACCGCGGTGTATACTGCTTTTGCCTCCGCCGCTGTTTCCCTGGTTGACGCATCAGGCGTCGTGACCCCGGCGATCATGGCCTGCCGTAACCTCTCCACGCTCGCGTTCGTTGTTGGCGCACAGCGTGCCGAGCCCCACGCGGAGGTTGTCTAGATGCAGGTGATGGCGATCTCGAGTCCGAGACACCCCGAGTGGCGGTGGCGCATCACCGACTATGCGGGCGCCGTGGTCGAGGAATCCCACGTCGGCTTTCCAAGCATCGCCGCCGCGGTGGCCGCGGGGAAAGAGCGCCTGCAGAGCATGAACGGGATCGATCATGTGGAGTCCACCCCAAAGGCAGAGCTGCCACGCTTTCGCCGGTGAATTGTAAGCAGTCCGCTGTGCGCCGAATACATCGCGTGGCGTTGTTCGTCCCCGTCGTCGTACTCGCAGCTTCGAGCGCCGTGTACTCGCAGGTGCCGAAGGCGGAAGACATCGCCGCCTGCAATGCGGAAGCGGAACGCGCCGTGCGCGCGAAAACGCCGTCGGGCGACTCGGCTCAACCGAACGCCAAGGACCAGCACCGGGCCGCACAGGCGCGCCGCAGCGAGACAACCGCCCAGACTGATGGCGGTGGCGTGACGTCGAACGATCCGCAGCTCGCCGGTATGAGCATCGAGGGCGCGAAGGATCCCGCGTATCAGGCCGCCTATCGCACCTGTATGCGAAAGGCCGGCTTCTGACCGGCACCCTCAGGGAGCGCACGCGCGAATCGCGGCCATTGCCATCGCGAGTCCGTCCGGGCCGGACACGCGCGGGCTGACGATAGGAAGTCCCAGTCCCGCGCGCCGGTATGCGTCGATGCGTTCGCGACACGTCTCGGGTGTTCCCGCGAGAGCGACGGCGTCGATGAGCTCGTCAGGCACCTTCGCCGCGGCCGCGTCGCGCCCGCCACGATCGAACGCGTCCTTGATATCGCGCACGGCATCGCCGAAGCCCGCCTCCGCCAGCAGCCGGTTGTACCGCGGGAAGAAGCCGGCGTAGAGCCCGACCGCGGGACGTAGCGCGTCGCGCGCGGCGGCCGCGGTCTTCGCGACCGCGCACGGAATGAGTGAGGCCACATCGACGGCGGCGGCGCGGCCCGCACGACGCGCGCCGATGGCGACGTGGTCCACGGCGCGCGCGATCGTGCGCGGCGTGGGCCAGGTCAGCAGTACGCCGTCGGCCAGCTCGGCCGCGATCTCGAGCATCGTCGGGAACAGCGCAGCCACGTAGATCGGGATCTGTGGCCGATGCGGGCGGAACCACAGATCGAACCGCTCGATCGTGATGACGTCGCCGCGATGCGAAACGAGGCCGTCTCGCACCAGCGTACGCACGATCGCGATGGTGTCGCGTAATCGAGCCGTCGGCTGCACGAACGGAATTCCGTGCTCGGGCTCGACCTGCACGCGGTGGCTTCCGCCCAGGCCGAGGATGAAGCGGCCATCGGCGAGCTGATCCACGGTGGCGGCGGCCATGCCGATCGTCGGCGCACTGCGCACGAACACGCTCGAGATGCTCGTGCCCAGGCGGATTCGCCGTGTGGCCACGGCACACGCGCCGAGGATCGCGAATTGATCGCCGCCGTGGCCCTCCGCCACCCACGCCGATTCGTACCCGAGGGTCTCGGCAAGCTTCACGCACTCGACGATGTCCGACGGCGGCAGGCCGCCGCTGAATGCGACTCCGATCCGCATGGTTCGGCACCTCCATCAGACAAAACAGCGGCGAGTCTAATGGCCCGGACGCGAGGGCGCCAGCGTAGCCGCCGTGCGAGCCGACGCCATCTCTTCTTGCGCGTCCATCGTTACGTCCCGCCATCAGAGCTTGCGGCCGCGAGAGTCTTGAAAAACAAGCGATAGCTTCCGGCGTCCGTTCCCGAGCCGCAAGGTGAGCTTGCGCGACATAGTGAAATCATCGAAATGTCGTCGGTGGCGATCGGGCATGCCTCTTGCCGGACGCACGCACCAGCGCAGTCAATACCACGAAAAGGAGACGATCATGACCCGGCTCACGCGCTTGCCGCTTGCGGTCGTCGTCGCGATCAGTGCTGGCCTCGCCCCACAGGCGCGCGCAGAAGCGCCGCCGCAGACGCGACAACTCAGCGTGAACGGCGCGGAGCTGTCGTACATCGAACACGGCACAGGCGCTCCGGTGGTCTTCGTGCACGGGGCCTGGATCGACCTGCGCTTCTGGGAACCGCAACGCCAGGCTATCGCCAAGCAGTATCGCTTCATCGCCTACAACCAGCGCTACCACGGCACGGTCCCATGGCCCGACGAGGGCAAGCACTACTCGGCGGCGACGCATGCCGCCGATCTGAGCGCGCTCATTCGACAGCTCAACGCCGGCCCGGTGCATCTCGTGGGGCTCTCCTATGGCGGGCTCGTCACTGCTCTGGTGGCATCCGACCATCCCGAGCTCGTGCGGACCCTTACGCTTGCGGAACCAGCGCATGGAGCGCTGCTCACAGACCTGCGAGAGGCCAAGCCGGCGCTCGACGATCGACGCCAAGGGATGGCACCAGTCGTCGCGGCGGTGAAGGCCGGCGACTCAGTGCAGTCGGTCAAGCTCTTCTTCGACTGGGTGAACAACCAGGGGCCTGGGGCCTTCGATAAGCAACCGGAGTCTTTGCAGCAGCTGATACTGGACAACGCCAGGACGGTTCCGCTGTTCGTGTCCGCGCCGCCGCCTGCGATCTCATGCACCACGCTCGGCAGGGTGAAGACTCCAACGCTCGTTGTCGGCGGCGAACAATCGCGTCGGTTCTTCTCGCTGATCAATGAAGCCGTCGTGCGATGCATTCCCGGTAGCCGCCCGGTGACCATTCCCATGGCAACGCACCCCCTGCCATACCAGAACCCCGCGGCCTTCAACGAGGCGCTGCTGCAATTCCTCGCGCAGCGCTGAGAACCCAGCAGGAGCGCTGAGCGACGTCGGCGAGGCCTGTGTAAGATGACCGGCCGATGCTGCTGACCAACGGCCGGATCTACACGCTCGACGCGCGCGGGACGATCGCCGACACACTGGTCGTGCGCGACGGTCGGGTGGCGTTCGCCGGCCGGCGCGCTGACGTCAACGCCGCGCCCGGCGAAGAGATCGTCGATCTCGGCGGGCGCGCCGCGCTGCCCGGGCTCGTAGACGCGCACGGCCATCTGATGCACCTGGCGCGCGTTCGTCTCACGCTGGATCTACGGGGCGCCGAGTCGGAGGAGGCGGCCGCACGACGCGTGGCGGAGCGAGCGGCCCGACTGCCGCGCGGGGAGTGGATCAGCGGGCGTAACTGGGACCAGAATCTCTGGCCCGGCGCCCGCTTTCCCTCCAGGGCCACGCTCGATCGGGTCGCGCCCGATCATCCGGTCGCGCTCGTGCGCATCGACGGACACGCGACCTGGGCGAACTCCGCCGCCCTGCGCGCCGCCGGCGTCGAGCGCGCCACCCGCGATCCCGACGGCGGCCTCATCGCGCGCGACGCGGGCGGCGAGCCGACCGGGCTGCTGGTCGACACCGCGCAGCGGCTGCTGCACGCGGTGGAGCCGCGGCCGACCGACGATCAGTTCGATCGTGCGGTGCGCGAGTGCATCGCCGACTGTCTCGCCGCCGGCCTCACCGGCATCCACGAGATGGGCGCGGAGCTCTACGCGCTCGCCTCGTATCGCCGGCTGCTCGAGCGCGGCGAGTTCCCATTCCGCAACTACGTGGCCGTCGCCGGCCGCTCGAAGTCGACGTGGGAGCACTACCGCGAGCGCGGGCCCGAGCGGCTCGGCGATGGCCGCCTCGCCATCGGCGCGCTCAAGCTCATGGCCGACGGCGCGCTCGGCTCGCGCGGCGCCGCGCTGCACGAGCCCTACTGCGACGATCCCGGCAACACCGGGCTCATGCTGATGGACGGCGCCGAAGTCGAGCGGCTGACGCTCGAGGCGCTTTCTCGCAGGTTCCAGGTGTGCGTGCACGCGATCGGCGATCGCGCGAACACGCTGGTCCTCGACGCGTTCGAGCGCGCGCTCGCGCGCATGCCGCGGCCGGATCATCGCCTGCGCGTCGAGCACGCGCAGATCCTCACCGAGCGCGACGTGCCACGCTTCAGGCACCTGGGAGTGCTGCCGAGCATGCAGGCGACCCACTGCACCTCGGACATGGCCTGGGCGCCCGAGCGACTCGGCCCCGAGCGGCTGGGCGGCGCGTACGCCTGGCGCTCGCTGCTCGCCACCGGCGTCATCATCGCCGGCGGCTCGGACTTTCCCGTGGAGAGCCCCAATCCGTTCCACGGCATTCACGCCGCCGTCACACGTCGCCCACGCACGAACGACGATCGGGGCTGGCAGCCCGAGCAGCGCATGACGCGGGAGGAGGCGGTGCGCTCCTTCACGACGTGGAACGCCCTCGCCTCCCGGCAGGAGCGTGAGCTGGGCTCGCTCGAAGTCGGCAAGCACGCCGACGTCGTCGTCCTCTCGGACGACGTCTTCACGTGCGACGACGCGCGCATTCCCGAGATCCGGCCGGTGCTGACGCTGGTGGCCGGCGAAATCGTCCACCGAATTCAATGAGCACCGCGTATCGGGACGCCTGCCGGTCGTTTCGCTGGGACGAGATGGTACAGGCCCTCGGCTGGACGTCGACCGGATCCGTGAATCTCGGGCGGACGATCGTCGACCGGCATGCCGGATCCAGCCGGCCGGCGCTCTACTGGTTCGGCAAGGCGGGCCAGCGGCGGACCGTGACGTTCGACGAGCTGAGCCGGCTCAGCGATCGCTTCGCGTGCTGGCTCTCCGCGCACGGCGTGGGCAAGGGCGACCGCGTCGCAGGTTATCTTCCGCGCATCCCCGAGACGGTCGTCGTGATGCTCGGGACGTGGAAGGCCGGCGCTGTCTACGTGCCGATCTTCACGGGATTCGGTCCGGATGCGATCGATTTCCGGCTTCGGCACAGCGGAGCCAAGATTCTCTGCACGCACTGGGAGTATCGCTCACGAATTCCGACAGGGCCGAGCAGCGTCACAACCGTCACGGTGGAAGGCGCCGCCGCGCTTGCCGATGGTGACGTTGGCTTCGGCGCCACCATCGAGAAGGAATCGAATGACGCCGATGTGACCGAGGTGCGACGCGACGAGCCAGCGGTCCTGCTCTACACCTCCGGTTCGACGGGACCGCCGAAGGGTGTCGCGATCGCGAGTAACTTTCTCGCGGCGATTCAGCCGTACATGCGATATGCGCTCGACCTTCATCGGGACGACACATTCTGGCCAACCGGCGATCCCGGATGGGGCTATGGCCTCGTCTGTTACATGGGCGCGCTCGCGATAGGAGTCCCCGTCATCGTCCACGAAGCGACGCCGACGGCCGAATACGCGCTCGAGCATCTCTGCGCCGACGCCGTGACGAATCTCGCCACGACGCCCACGCTGCTCCGCGGCGTCATGGCGCTGCCCGAAGATGTACGGCGCCGACATCCCGTCCGCGTGCGCAAAGCCAGCAGCTGCGGCGAGCCGCTGAACGCGGAGGTCGTGATCTTCTTCCAGCGCCACTGGGGAATCACCGTGATGGATCAGTACGGCTCCAGCGAGTTCGGTCTGCCGATCGGCAACTGCAACGCGCTCCCCATGGAGATCAAACCGGGCTCCATGGGTCTGCCGCTGCCGGGCTGCACGATGGCCGTCGTAGACGACGACGGGCAGCAGGCGGCCTCCGACGTCGTCGGCCACATCGGAATGCGCGCCGATCCTGAGGGTTACTACTCGCTCGGCTACTGGAAGGATGACGCACGCACCCAGAACCTGTTCCGCGGCGGCTGGATGACTATTGGCGACCTGGCCCGCCGTGATCGCGACGGCTACTTCTGGTTCGAGGGCCGCTCAGATGATGTGATCAAGAGCGCCGGATACCGCATCGGTCCGTTCGAGGTCGAGAGCGCAATCCTCGGCCATCCCGCGGTGGCGGAGGCGGCCGTCGTCGGCAAGCCCGACCCGCTGCGGGGCCACATCGTCAAGGCCTTCGTGGTCCTCAAGGCGGGACACGCCTCATCCGTGGAGCTCGGCGAGGCGATCGCCGACGTGGTCAAGGAACGAGTCGGACGACACCAGTACCCGCGCGAGATCGAGTTCGTCGACGCGCTGCCGAAGACCGAGACGGGCAAGATCCAGCGCTTCCTGCTCCGCACGGCGTCGCGGCGTTCACCGAGCGAGGAGACAGCATGACGACCTGGGACATCATCACCGGGCCGGAGCCGTGGCCAGCCCGCTACACGTTCTCGCCCGCCGTGCGCGCGGGCAATCTGTTGTTCATCTCGGGAACCACGGCGAGTGACAAGGACGGCCGAATCGTCGCGCCGGGCGACATCGTCGGCCAGACGCGTTACATCTTCCAGAAGTTCGAGCCGCTGCTCAACGCGGCCGGCGCGGGATTCGAGCACATCGTGCAGACCACCGAGTACATCACCACGACGGAGAACTACGGCCGGACGGCGGAAGTCCGGCGTGAATTCTTCCGGGGCAGGTTTCCGACCGCGACCGGCGTGATCGTCACGGGCTTGCTGCGCGAAGGCGCGCTGATCGAAATTTCCGCGCTCGCGGTTCTGAGTGGCTAGTTCCTGCCTGGGGTAATCACCAGCGCGTTTGGCACACCCCATCCGCCGGGCACGGACAGCGCCAGGGTGGGAAGCTTGACCACGAGCTGGGTCGAGGGCCCGCCATCGAGGTTCAGCGCGTCCCGGCATCCAAGGCCGCCCTTGGCCGGCGGATCCGCAAGAAAGCGCGCGAACGCCGTGGTCTCGGCTTTCGTCGAGACGACCAGCACGACGACGCTGCCGTCGGCGCACACCGCCGTTCGCTCCGCGAGCTGCGGCTTGAGCTGCTGGACCTTGCCGTCGACGACCAGACGCGGGAGGCCCTGGACGACGAGCCGATAGGCGAGCGGCGCGGCGACGTCCGCGCCAAGCACGATGCGCGCCTTCTGATCAGCGACCACCAGAGCGCCCCAGCTCTGCCGCTTGCGGCTCGCAATGAGCTGTCCGTTGTCGACAGCCACGCCCATCGCCCGGCCCTCTTCGTCGAAGAAGCTGGCATTGATGGCGACGACGGCCGCGTAGGGCGCGACGATCTCGGCCACGGCTCGCCGTGACGACGGGGCTCCGGCGGCAATCAGGCGGAGGTCCGCCACGTCGAGATGCACCTTGAAGGCGTGGCCAATGAACGCCTCGCTATCGGCGGGATCCACCCCAAACCGCGCGTGCTCGATGCCGGGAGCGACTCGCAGAAACCGTGG
>JBKOZH010000015.1:0-8020 GCA_046725765.1 Candidatus Methylomirabilota bacterium
ACGAACTCCTCGTCGAGCGTGCCGACCTTGAGATCCGTCTCCGCGACATAGACGTCGTAAAGGCCGGCGTCCTGGATGGTGCCGCCCGACGTGAGCGACAGGAAGCGCGTGCCGCGCCGCGCGTGCAGCCGATCGTTCACGCGATCCCACAGCACGCGTGGCGCGACGCCTTTGACCTCGCGGGGCAGGGGCTCGGCCACCGACCGCACGACTTCGCGAAAGGTCTCCCGTGTGAGCGTGCGATAGGGCGCGGCGTTGATGAAGCGCTTCCACAGCGCGTCGGTGTCGATCGACTCGGCGGCCACGGCGGCGACGATCTGCTGCGCGAGCACGTCCAGCGGCGCGTTGGGCATGCCCATGCGGTCGAGCGTCCGCTCGTGGATCGAGCGCACGACCGCCGCGGCCTCCACGAGCTCCTCGCCCTTCGTCACCACGATGCGGCCTTTCGACACACGTGAGAGCGCGTGCCCCGCCCGGCCCACGCGCTGCAGCGCCGCCGCCACGTTGCGTGGCGACTGCAGCTGTACGACCAGGTCGATGGCGCCGACGTCGATCCCGAGCTCCAGCGACGACGTCGCCACGAGCGCCTTGAGCTGACCGTCCTTCAGCCGGTTCTCGGCCTCCAGCCGTGCCCGCCGAGACAGCGAGCCGTGATGCGCCGCGACCCTGCCATCGGTGATCCGGTCATTGAGGTCGCGCGCGAGCCGCTCGGCCGACCGCCGGCTCTGAGCAAAGACGAGTGTGGTGCGGTGCGCCTGCACCAGCTCCGCCACCTGCTGCAGCGTCGCGTCCCACACTGTGTCGCTCGTCGACGTGAGGAAGTCGTCGACCGGCGAGACGACGGCCACGTCGAGATCGCGCGAGAAGCCGGCGTCGACGATCACGGGATCGTGGGCCGTGGCGCCCGTGAGGAAGCCCAGCGCCTCCTCGACCGGCCGAACCGTCGCCGAGCAGCCGATACGCTGCGGCCGCGGCTCGCCGGCGTCTTGCACCAGAGCCTGCAGCCGCTCGAGCGAGAGCGCCAGGTGGGCCCCGCGTTTGCCGCCCAGCAGCGCGTGAACCTCGTCGACGATCACGAAGCGCGCGCGCGCGAGTGCTGGCCGAAAGCCGGCGGCGGTCAGCAAGATATAGAGCGACTCGGGCGTTGTGATGAGAATGTGCGGCGGCCGCCGCGTCATCGCCTGGCGCTGCGCGGCCAGTGTGTCGCCCGTCCGAACGGCGACCCGGACCTCCGGGAGGTCGAGACCGTCCGCCTCCGCGGCGGCGCGGATACCTGCCAGTGGCGCGCGCAGATTTTTTTCGATGTCGTTGTTCAACGCGCGCAGCGGCGAGACGTAGACGACGTAGACACGGTCCTCGAGCCGGCCCTCGAGCCCCAGCCGATGCAGGTGATCGAGCGCCCAGAGAAACGAGGCGAGCGTTTTGCCGGAGCCCGTCGGCGCGACGATGAGGGTGTCGCGGCCGGAGGCAATGGCGTCCCACCCATCACGCTGCGGCGGCGTCGCCTCCGTGAACGTCGTTTCGAACCACCGACGGACGAACGGCAAGAACTCGGGCATGTCGGTTCATTGTACCGACGTCTTCTATACTGGTCTGAGGAGCGTACCGCTGGTCTGACGAGCGTGCCGCGGACTCAGACGGCCGCGATCCGGACCGGCCGCGACCGCGCGAGCGCGCTTTGTAGATAAATGGACGTCACGCCCGCCGCCCAGTGCTCGACGTCGTCACGGCTCGCCTGCGTGGTGTCGCGCTCGGTGCGTCGCATGTGAGCACCCTGCTGAACCGGCACGAACACGATCCACGCTTCCCAGTGCCCATTGTCGGTCGCGCGGGCCCAGATCTGGGCAACGTAGGTGTCATTGCCATTGTCGGTGCCGCCCACCAGCGTCGGATGTTCGCGGAGCAACTCCGACATGCTGGTAGGGGGGAGTTGCAAACGCGGGGCCGATTACCTCCGCTACAATTCGACCGATGCGGATTGTCTCCATCGGCGCCGGGCCGGCCGGTCTCTATTTCGCGATCCTCATGAAGCGATCCGATCCGTCGCACGAGATCGTTGTCGTCGAGCGCAATCGCGCGAACGACACGTTTGGCTTCGGTGTCGTGTTTTCGGACGCCACGCTGGAAAACTTTCAGGCGGCAGACCGCGCGACACATGCGGCGATCATCCGCGCGTTCGCGCACTGGGACGACATCGACACGCACTACGCCGGGCAGACGCTGCGATCGACCGGGCACGGCTTCGCCGGCATGTCGCGGCAGACGCTGCTGAGCATTCTGCAGCGGCGCTGCGAGGAGCTCGGGGTCGTGCTGAGGTTTTCGACCGAGGTGGCCGATCTCGACTGCTTCGGCGACGCCGATCTCGTGCTGGCGGCCGACGGCGCCAACTCGTGGGTGCGGGGACGGCACGCGGAGCGCTTCGACCCATACGTCGAGCTGCGGCCGAATCGCTTCGTCTGGCTCGGCACGACGTGTCCGTTTCCGGCCTTCACGTTCATCTTCAAAGAAGACGAGCACGGGCTCTGGCGCGTGCACGCGTATCGCTACGATCGCGAGCACTCGACGTTCATCCTCGAGACGACGGAGGCGACGTGGCGCCGCGCCGGCCTCGATCATGCCGATGAGGCCGCGACCGCGGCGTTCGCCGAGCGGCTGTTCGCGCGCGAGCTGGATGGCCATCGCATCCTGACGAACCGCTCGTTGTGGCGGCAGTTCCCGACGGTCCGTAACGCGCGCTGGCACGACGGCCGCATCGTTCTCGTCGGTGACGCCGCGCACACCGCGCACTTCTCGATCGGCTCGGGGACCAAGCTGGCCATGGAAGACGTCATCACGCTCGCCCACCACGTGGGCGGTCGCCGCGACGTGCCCGCGGCACTCGCGGCGTACGAGGCCGAGCGCCGGCCGATGGTCGAGGCGCTGCAGCGCGCGGCGCAGACGAGCCTCGAGTGGTTCGAGGGCACCGAGCGCTACCACGGGCGGCTCGAGCCCGTGCAGTTCGCCTATAGCCTGCTCACGCGCAGCCTGCGCGTGAGCCACGAGAACTTGCGGACGCGCGACCCGAAGCTGGTCGGCGCCGTCGAGCGCTGGTTTGCCGAGCGTGCGGCCACGCAGAGTGGTCGCGCGGTGATCGCCGGACCTCCGCTGGCGATGCCGTTGCGGCTGCGGGACCTCGTGCTCGACAACCGGCTGGTCTCCGATGCACCGACCCCATCGAGCCGCTTCGGCCTGGTGATCGGGACGTCCACCGACGCGCCGCGGCCGGCGGGCGGGCGAGTGGGCCTCCGCCTGAGCCGCGACTTCGCCGCCGGCGCGCGTGGGGCTGCCGGCTGCGGTATCGATCTCCTCGAGATCGACGTCGCCGACGATCCGCGCGCGACGCTCGCCGCCTTCGACGCCGCGCGGGGCGCGTGGCCGATGGCGCGCCCGCTCGCCGTTCGCATCGGGCTCGCGGGCGACACGGACGCGACGGTGGAGCTGGCGCGCGTGCTCGCGGCGCGCGGCTGCGACCTGCTGAGCCTGGTCCCCGCACACGAGCCCGCCGCGGAGCTCGCGGCCATCTCGCTGAGCGACCGCATCCGCCACGAAGCGGGCATCGCCACGCTCGTTGCCGCCGGCATCGACGGCCGTCCCGACGCCGACTCCGTGCTTGCCGCAGGGCGCGCGGACTTGTGCGCGATCCGCCCCAGCCGCGCGCCGTCGCTGGCATCCGCGATGCAGCAGCCACTCTGGTCCTGATCGCGCTCTCTAGCGGAGGGCTGCCAACACGCGGCGCGGAGGACTGAATGGCTGAGACGGCGGCGGATGTTCTTATCGAAACGTTGCTGGACTGGGACGTGAGCGTCGTCTTCGGCCTGCCCGGCGACGGCATCAACGGCATCATGGAGGCGCTGCGCACGCGGCAGGATCGCATCCGCTTCGTGCAGGTTCGCCATGAAGAGTCCGCCGCGTTCATGGCGTGCGGCTACGCGAAGTTCACCGGACGGCTCGGCGTGTGCCTGGCCACCTCGGGACCGGGCGGCATCCATCTGCTGAATGGCCTCTACGATGCCAAGCTCGACGGCCAGCCGGTGCTCGCCATCACCGGGCTGCCGTACCACGACCTCATCAGTACGCACACGCAGCAAGACGTGGAGCTGGACCGCGTGTTCATGGACGTCTGCAAGTACAACGCGCGCGTGATGGGGCCGTCGCACGTCGAAAACGTCGTCGACCTCGCGTGCCGCACGGCGCTGACCTATCACGGCGTGGCCCACGTCACCATCCCGGTCGACGTGCAAGAGATGAAGGCGGACAAGCTGCGCTCCAAGCGCAACGTGCCGCACCACACGTCGGACGTCGGCGCTCAGAGCGCGCGGCTGCCCGCCGAAGACGATCTGCAGCGTGCCGCCGCGATCCTGAACGGCGGTCGGAAGGTGGCGATCCTCGCCGGGCGCGGCGCCCTCGGCGCCGCCGACGAGCTCGAGCGCGCGGCCGATCTCCTCGCCGCGCCCATCGTCAAGCCGCTGCTGGGCAAGGCGGCGGTGCCGGACGACAGCCCGTTCACGACGGGCGCCATCGGCCTGCTGGGCACCCGGCCCTCGCAGGAAGCGCTCGAGGAGTGCGACACGCTGCTGATCGTCGGTACATCCTTTCCGTACATCGAGTACTTCCCCAAACCGGGCCAGGCCAAGGGCGTGCAAATCGAGCTCGATCCGATGCGCATCGGGCTGCGCTATCCGGTCGACGTCGGTCTCGTCGGCGACAGCCGGCGCACGCTCGATGCGCTGCTGCCGCGCCTGGCGCGCAAGGCCGATCGCAGCTTTCTCGAAAAAGCGCAGACCGGTATGAAGGAATGGAACGAGCTCATGAACGAGCGCGCCTCGCGGCGCGACACCCCGATGAAGCCCCAGGTCGTCGCAGCCGAGCTCGGGCGCCGGCTACGCGACGACGCCATCGTCGCCTGCGACAGCGGAACGATCACCGCCTGGTGGGCGCGTCACATCCCCGCGCGGCGCGGGCAGATGCACTCGGTGTCCGGCACGCTCGCCAGCATGGCGTGCGCGCTGCCGTACGCGATCGCCGCGCAGCTCGCCTATCCCGAGCGACAGGTCGTGGCCTTCGTCGGCGACGGCGGCATGTCGATGCTGATGGCCGAGCTCGCCACGTGTGTGCGCTATCGGCTGCCCGTCAAGGTCGTCGTCGTCAAGAACGACACGCTCGGCCAGATCAAGTGGGAGCAGATGGTGTTTCTCGGCAACCCGGAGTATGGCTGCGACCTTCAGCCGATCGACTTCGCGCTGGTGGCGGAGGCGTGCGGCGTCACCGGCTTCACGATCGAGGATCCCGCGCAGTGCGGCAGCGTGCTCGACCGCGCGCTCGCCACGCCGGGACCGGTCCTCGTGCAGGCGGTGGTCGATCCCTTCGAGCCCCCGCTGCCGGCCAAGATCAGCCTCGAGCAGGCGCGCAAGTTCGCGACGTCGCTGGTGCGCGGAGAGCCGAACCGCGAGAAGATCGCGCTCACCGTGCTGGGCGACCGCGTGCGCGAGCTGGTGTAGCGATGAAATCCACGGTGCTCGAATCCACCGGTGCCAGGACGTGGGCGCTGATCTTCGAAAAGGGCGACGAGCCCGTGACCGGGCTCACGGAGTTCGCCAAGGCGCAGAAGCTCGGCGGCGCGCATTTCACGGCCATCGGCGCCTTCAGCGAGGTGACCCTCGGCTACTTCGATCGCGCCGCGCGCGACTACAAGAAGATTCCGCTGCGCGAGCAGGTGGAGGTGCTGTCGCTCATCGGCGACGTGGCGCTCGACAAGAACGAGCCGAAGGTCCACGCGCACGTCGTCGTGGGGCGCGCCGACGGCGAGGCGCGCGGCGGCCATCTGCTCGATGCCCGCGTGTGGCCGACGCTGGAAGTGGTGCTGACGGAGTCGCCGCGTCACCTGCGCAAGCGGCACGATCCCGAGACGGGCCTGGCGCTGATCGATCCCGCGGCCTGAGCGGAGGCCGGCGCGACCCCTCTCACACGCCTAGCTGAGCCCGATCTGCTTGCGGATCGCGCGCGCCAGCGGCGTGTCCGGGCGCTCTAGCTCGCTGATGATCGAGAAGTGGTCGTGACCGGTAGCATCGAGCACGTCGATCGACACCTCGTGGCCGCGCCACGCCGCGGCCAGATCGTCCGTCTGGCGGTGATACTCCGGCCCTTCATGAGCGCCGACGACCAGCAGTAGCGGCGCACGCCCCGCCGGCTTGAGCTGCACGGGGCTGTTGCGCCGCGCCGATTCGGGCGACAGCGCGAGCACGTCGTTGAGGTAGCAGAGACGGATCGGCTCCAGGTCATACAGTCCGCTGATCGCGCAGCCGGCTTTGACGACGTCCGCGGGCGCGCCGAATTGCTGCCATTCGGTCGCCAGCAGCATCGCCACCAGGTGGCCGCCGGCGGAGTGCCCGGACACGGTGATGCGCGCGGGATCAGCGCCGAACGCGCGCGCGTTGGCGTGCACCCACGCGATGGATGCGCGCACCTGGCGCACCAGCTCGTCGAGGTCGACCGTCGGCACAAGCGCGTAGTTCACGACCACCGTCGCCGCCTCGCGAAATGCGCGCGTCACGAACGAGAAGTCCGCCTTGTCGAGACGATGCCAGTAGCCCCCGTGGATGAAGACGTGGATCGGGGCGCCCGGCGCCGCCGCCGGAAAGACGTCGAGCCGCTCGGCATGATGCCGGCCGAACGGCACGTCGAAGCGCATCGGCAGCTCAGCACGGGCGCGCGCGCTCTCGGCGCCGTAGCGCGCGATCCAGTCCATCGCGTCCTTGACCTTCACGCGGTTGTTGTATTCCGCGTCGAGCGCCGCCTTGTCGTAGTGCCGGAACACGGGCTGGGTCATTGCAGGAGCCTCCCCGGTAGCTCCGAACGGTCCATGCGCCGTCGGATGTTGTCCGCGTAGCGCCGATACGCCTTGCTCGCGACCCCCGGATGCCACTCGCGGGGACGCGGCAGGCTCGCCGCAAGCAGGGCGGCCTCGTCCTGGTTCAGCTCCGCCGCGGGCTTGCCGAAGTAGCGACGACTCGCGGCCTCGGCGCCGTACACGCCGGGCCCGAATTCTACGACATTGACGTAGCACTCGAGGATGCGGCGCTTGGACAGCGCGCGCTCGAGCTGCCACGTCAGCAGCGCCTCGCGCGCCTTGCGCAGCGGGCTGCGCGAGGGCGAGAGCCAGAGGTTCTTCGCGAGCTGCTGGGTGATGGTCGAGGCGCCGCGCGGCATGCGGCGCTCCTCCAGGGCCTCCGTCATCGCCCCGCGTATCGCCTCCGGCGAGAATCCGCGGTGACGGAAGAACTCGATGTCCTCGGCCACGACGACGGCGCGCTTGAGGTGGGTCGAGACGGCCGCCGTCGGCACCCAGCGCCATTCCACGCGCGGCGTGCGGCCGGCCTCGCGCTCGCGTTTCTTGTAGCGCTCGATGAAGGCGGTCGTCGCCGGTGGCCGCGACGCGAGGGCGCGGACGTCGGGCCAGGTGGCCGCCTCCCAGACGAGCCACAGGATGACGACGAGCGCCGCGATGCCAAGGATGCGCCGCAGCCACAGCCCGCCCGCGCGCCGGCGCGGCGTCACAGCGCTATCTCGGCGCGCCTGACGTGTTCAGAGCGCGAGCAGCTCGTGGCGCAGCGCCTCGTTGTCGCGCAGCGCGGAGGCGGCGCCGCTGAATCGGATGGCGCCCTTCTCGAGCACGTAGACGCGGTCGGCGAGGCGCAGCGAGAACTCGGTGTTCTGCTCGGCGAGCAGGATCGTAAGCCCCTCGGCCTTGAGCCGGGCGATCTGCTCGCCCAGATGGTCCACGACGAGTGGGGCGAGACCCTCGGACGGCTCGTCGAGCAGCAGCAGCTCCGGATTGCCCATGAGCGTGCGCGCGATCGTGAGCATCTGCTGCTCGCCGCCCGAAAGATAGCCGCCGTTGCGTGTAGTTAGCGTGCGGAGGGTGGGAAAGAGATCGAACACCCGCTCTATCGTCCAGGCGCCGTTCCCGCGCTGCGCGACGTCG
>JBKOZH010000236.1:0-25196 GCA_046725765.1 Candidatus Methylomirabilota bacterium
CACCTAGACCGGGCCACCCGCGGTTCGAGCCGGCCTCGCGGCACCCGCTACAAATCAAGCCACGCGCACCTAGACCGGGCCACCCGCGGTTCGAGCCGGCCTCGCGGCACCCGCTACCATGAGCACGATCACGCCTCCCGCGAGCGCGGCCGCCGACCGCGAGCTCGACACACGCGCACGCGGGGAGGGACCGAGCGCCGCCTACTGGACCGGCTTCGTCATCGTCGTGGGCGCGCTCGCGCTGAGCCCGTTCGTGTTGCCGGAGTTCTGGCAGCGATTCGCCACCGAGATTCTCATCTGGGGTCTGCTCGCCATGTCCTCCGACATCCTGATCGGCTATACCGGCATGGTCTCGTTCGGCCACTCCGCGTTCTTCGGCCTGGGCATGTACGGCGCCGCGGCGGCGCTGCTCGCCGTGCGCCCGCCGAACCTGTGGCTCGCGCTCGCGGCGGGCCTCGTCGCGGCCGCCGTCGTGGCCGTGTTCGTCGCATACTTCTCGACGCGGCTGCGCGACATCTACTTTTCGATCACGACCCTCGTGTTCTCGCAGATCTTCTACGTCATCATCTTCACGTGGACGGAGGTCACCGGCGGCGAGAACGGGCTGACGTTCCGGCAGCCTCCGTTCGCGATCCCGGGGCTGTTTTCGGTGCCGTTCACGCGCAACGGCCTGCACTGGTTCGTGCTCGCGATGGTGACGCTGTCCTACCTGCTGCTGCGACGGATCACGCAGTCGCCGTTCGGAATGGTGCTGCAATCGATCCGCGAGAACGAGCCGCGCACGCGGGCGATCGGCTACCACGTCGAGCGCTACAAGATCGTCGCGGTGATGCTGTCGGGACTCTTCGCCGGGCTCGCCGGCGCGCTCTACGCCATCCAGAACAAGTTCGCGGCCCCCGACTTCGTGCTCTTCCTCATTTCGGGCGAGACCGTGATCTTCAACGTGATGGGCGGCATGGGCACGCTCGTCGGGCCGGTGGCCGGCGCGGCGTTCTTTCTGCTCATGAAGGAAGTCTTCTCGCGCGTCTTCTACGAGTACTACCTGATCCCGGTCGGCATCATCTTCACATTGATGGTGATCTTCCTGCCGCAGGGGCTGCTGGGCTTCTTGCGGCGGCGGCTCAACCAGTAGGCGCGTCCGGCACGTCGCGGCACATCTCGCGTACCTTCGCGACCAGCGCGTTCACCGAAAAGGGCTTCGCCAGCGTGGTGCACCCGCGCGCGGACGTCTCGGCGTCGTCGGGGCGATCGACGAGATAGAGCACGAGCGCTTCTGGACGCGCGCGGCGCACGATCGCGGCGCACCGGGCGGCGTCGCGCACGGGGCCGGCATCCACGATGACGAGCGAGAGCGGTCCCGCGTGGACCGCGCTCAGGCGCTCCGCCTCGACCTCGTCAGACGCCGGCAGCGGGCGAAAGCCGTGCACGTCGAGAATCTCGACGACCAGCTCACGAACACCGGGCTCGGCGACCATCACGAGAACCGCCGGACCCATGGCGGCGGGGGCCATCACCTTGGTGCGGTCGGCAACGGACGCCGCCGCCGGCCGGCCCGCGGTCAGCAGCTCGCGCGCGAGTCGCTCGCCCCAGCTCGTCGCGCGGCGAATCGCCTCGGCGTGGCGACGCTGCTCGCTATCGGCGGGGAGACCCGCCAGGAGCCGAGTCGTTTCGCTCGCGATCGTCGCCATCACGGTCGCGACGTCGTGCGCGGCGCTCTCCGGGACGCGCGGCCGGTCGCCGCGCCGCGCTTCGACGAGCTGCTGCTCCAGCGCGGCGATTCGGCCCCGTGCGTCGTCGAGGTCGCGGCGCAGCGCCGCCGTGTCAGCCGAGCCGGTGTTCATGTCCGGCGTCCAGGGGGACGTCCGGCATCAGGGGCAGGACGATGCGGAACAGGGCGCCCGCGCCGAGCACGCTGCGCACATCGATGGCGCCGCCATGATCCTCGACGATCTTCTGCGTGAGCGCCAGGCCCAGCCCCGTTCCGCGTTCCTTCGTGGAGAAGAACGGATTGAAGACGCGGTCGAGGTCTGCCGGCGCGATGCCCGTGCCCGAGTCCTCGACCTCGACGGCCACGCGGCGCCTGCTCGTCCGCGCGCCGCCGAGCGCCTCGCCGTCCGTCCAGCCCACGCGCAGTGTGAGCGTGCCGCCGTGCGGCATCGCGTCCAGCGCGTTCGCGACGAGATTGACGAGCGCACGGTAGAGGGCCTCCTGATCCGCCCAGACCAGCGGCACGTCGCGCCGCCACTCGCGGACCAGGCGCACGCTCTGCGTCTCCAGACGCTCGCCGTAGAGCTCCAGCACGCGCTCGAGCAACGCCGGCAGCCGCACCGACTGGAAGCTCAGCCGCGCGGGCCGGGCGAGCTCCAGCAGCGCGTCGACGATGGCATTGATGCGCTCGAGCTCGCGAGGAACGACGGAGACGAACTTGTCGCGGAACTTCGGCTCCTCGAAGCGTCGCGGAAGATGCCGCGTGAACGTCACGAGCGAGGTGAGCGGGTTCTTGATCTCGTGCGCAAGCCCGGCGGCGAGCTCGCCGATCGCGGCCAGACGATGCGAGCGTCGCAGGCGGTCCTCGAGCTGGCGCACGCGTGTGAGATCGCGAAACACGCCGATGACGCCGAGCTCCTTGCCCTCGCCGCCACGCAGCGGCGCGGCCGAGAACTCCACGGGCACCGAGCGTCCGTCGCGCCGCCGCAGCGTGAGCGTCACCCCCGGCACCGGCGCATGGCTGGCCAGCGTCTCCATGAGCAGCTCGGCGAGGTCCGGCGTCTGGGCAAAGACTTCGGTGCAGTACCGTCCGCGGGCCTCGCCGGCGAAGAAGCCGGTCATGAGCTCCGCCGCCGGGTTGAGCGTCACCACGCGTCCCTCGAGGTCGACCGTGACGATGCCGGCGGTGAGCGACGCCAAAATGTTGTCGGTGTACGACTTCAGATCGGCGAGATCCTCGAAGCCGCGCCGCAGCTCGCTGTTGGCGTCCTCCAAGGCGGCGCGCTGCTGCGCCAGCTCGGACACCATATGGTTGAACGCCGTCGCGAGCCGGCCGATCTCGTCGTCGGTCGGCGGCTCGATCCGCTGATTCCACTCGCCCCGGGCCAGGGCGGCGGCGCCATCGGCGAGCTGCCGAACGGGCCGTGAAATGCGCCGCGCGATCACCGCGGCGCTGAGCGCGCCGACCAGCAGCATCATGAGCGTCAGGCCAGCCAGCTCGGAGCGCGTGCGGGCGATCTCGGCCTCCATGCGCTTCCTCGACACGCCGACGCGCGCCGTTCCCCATTTCTGTCCGTTGACCAGCACGGGCACGGAGAAGTCGAGCACCGATTGTCGCGGTGTCGTCGTCTCCTGCATCAGCGCCGTCATCGCGCGCGCCGCCTCGATATCGACCTTCGAGCGCAACGACAGACCGACGCGCTCGGGGTGCCGACTGTGCGCGGCGACCTTGCCCTCGGCGTCGAGCACGATCGCGTACACGACGTCGGGCTCGCCGGCGACGCGCGCCACGTTCTGCTCGAGCGCGGTGAAGTTGTAGAGCAGCAGCGGAGTCTGCGACACGGCGGCCAGGCTGGCCGCCATGACCTCGCCGCGTCGCTGCATCTCTCCGATGATCGCTACTCGCTGGTGACGCTCGACGAGCAGGAAGACCGCCGCCATGATCGGAACGATCACCAGCACGGTGCCCCATAGAAGTCGCGCGCGCAGCGTGCGCAGGCGCCACCGTCTCATCGCGCGAGCCACACTTTCCGCATCGGAATGTACGGGTCGCCGAGCCCGTTGACCTCCACGGAGCGGACCCAAGGCTGGAACAACCGCTCGTAGCTGTAGTGCCAGACCGGAAGGACGACCGCGTCGTCCACGATCGCCTGCTCAGCGCGCCGGAAGAGGTCGACGCGCCGGTGCGGGTCCGGCGTCGCCCGCGCGGCCTCCAACAGCTCATCGATGACGGGGTTTCGGTAGCGCGCATAGTTGCGCGGGCTCTTGGAGTGAAACAGCTTCGTGACGAAGTTGTCCGGATCAGGAACGTCGGCGAACCACGCGTAGAGAAACACGGGCAGCCGGCCCTCGGTGAGGGCCTTCGTGAAGGCGGGCCAGTCGGTCAGATACTCGAACTCGGCCCGGATGCCCACGGCGGCGAGCGAGCGGCGGATCAGCTCGTGCTCGCGACGGATGGCGTCGTTCGTGACGCTGGACCAGATCTCGACCTTCGGCAAGCCGCGGCCGCCGGGATAGCCGGCCTCCGCGAGCAGCGCGCGCGCCCGCTCCGGATCGTGGCCGGGCGCGACGAGGGCGGGATTGAAGCCGAGCGTGCCCGGCGGCACGATGCCGCGGGCCAGCGTGTGCTTGCCCTGGTGGATCTCGTCGATGATCGCCTCGCGGTCGACGGCGGCGACGACGGCCTGGCGCACGCGGCGGTCGTCGAACGGCTTCATCCGCGTGTTGAAGCCGTAAAACCGCAGCGAGAACATCGGACGGCGCACGTAGAGGTGGCGTCCGCCGGAGATCGAGCGCCGATAGTCGCGCGTCGGCGGCTGCGTGTCCTCGAGCTCGCCCTTCAAAAACTCCTCGTAGACGTGATCGAGCTGGCCGCCCGGAAAGATGCGATAGATCAGACGCGAGAGCCGCGGCGGACCGTCGAAGTACTCGGTATTCGCGGTGAGCACGATCTCCCGACCGCGCTCCCAGCGCTCGAAGCGGAATGGCCCGGTCCCAATGGGGTGGAGCGCGAATCGCGCGGGATCTCGCTCGGCGAGTTCGCGCGGCACGATCTTGGCCTGCGCGACGGCGAGCACGCTGACGAACGGCAGACTGGCCTCGGTGAGCGAGACTTTGACGGTATAGCGGTCGAGTGCGGCGAGCCCGCTCACGATGGGCGCCTCGCCGCGGCGAAACTCGGGCGCGCCGCGGATGCTGGTGAACAGGTCGGCCGCGCCCGATTTGAGACGCGGGTCGAGCACGCGGGTGAGCGAGTACACGACGTCGTCCGCCGTGACCTCACGACCGTGATGAAAGCGCACCCCTTTGCGTAGCGTGAACGTCCACGTGAGCCCGTCGCGAGACGCACGCCACAGCTCCGCCAGCGACGGGGTGATGGCCAACGTCTGATCGAGCGAGACGAGCCCATCGAAGATCTGCTGGATGACGGCGCCGCCGTAAATGTCATTGCTGATGGCCGGGTCCAGCGTGGACGGATCGTTCCCGATGGGCCGCCGGTAGACGCCGTTATCAGCCGACGCCTGACCGGCGGCCGCGAACAGACAGACGAAGCCGAGGAACGCAACACGGACGATCCCCGCGCTCGACGCCCGCAGCTGTTCGAGACGGCTTAGTCGCCGCCGCCGCCCTCGGCGTTCCCGATGGCCACGAAGAGCTGCGTCGATCCGGACGTTCCGGACTCGATGACCGGCGCGACGAGAAGTAGCGAGGCGAGGGCGAGCGCGACCGCGATGAGCTTCGTCATTGATCCTTCCCCTTTTCGGCGGTGGATCGCTCCCACCATGGGAACGCCGTCCCGCCGTCGGGGAGAGGCTATAGGCAATTCGATCGCCAAAGCGGCGCACGCGCTGCGCCCAGGACAAGTCCGCGAATTGTCGGCCGCGCACGTCGAGAAAGCACATCAGCGTTGGCCCATTGCTGTGCATCGGACTCCGGGGTCCTGGCCCGTTACTGGGCGCCCGGATCTTCGGGCTCGGTGCCGCCGAGCTTCCAGCGCGCGAGCCGCGTCCGTAGCGAGTTGCGGTGCAGTCCGAGCACCCGCGCCGCCTCGCTCACGTTGCCCCCGACCTCCTCCAGCACGCGCTGGACGATCATGCGCTCGAAGCGATCGCTCGCCTCGATCAGGTCCATGCGCGACACCTCGGGCGGGTGGCCTGGTCCCGAGCGTCCGGGCGCCACCGTCACGTCGAGCGGCAGGTCGGCGGAGCCGATCCACGGCCCGTCGACCAGGACCATCGCGCGTTCGACGACGTTTTGAAGCTCGCGCACGTTGCCCGGCCACGCGTAGGAGGCCAGCAGACTCAGCGCCTCGGGCGTGAAGCCCTGGATGTGTTTCTTGAACTCATCGTTGTAGCGCCGCACGAAGTGGTCCACGAGGAGTGGCAGGTCGTCGATCCGCGCGCGCAGCGGCGGGACGGTGATGGGCACGACGTTGAGACGGTAGTACAGGTCCTCGCGAAAGGTGCCCGCGGCGACCGCGCGCTTGAGGTCGGCGTTGGTAGCGGCGACGATGCGCACGTCGATCTTGATCGCGCGCGTGCCGCCGACGCGCTCGATCTCGCGCTCCTGCAGCACGCGCAAGAGCTTGGCCTGGACGTCGGCGCGCAGCAGTCCGATCTCGTCCAGGAACAGCGTGCCGCCCTGAGCCACCTCGAACCGCCCGAGCTTGCGCTGGTGCGCCCCGGTGAAAGCGCCCTTCTCGTGGCCGAACAGCTCCGACTCCACGAGCGTCTCGGGAATCGCCGCGGGATTCACAGGGACGAACGGCTTGTCGCGTCGCGGCCCGCGATGGTGGATGGCGCGCGCGATGAGCTCTTTGCCGGTGCCGCTCTCGCCCGTGATCAGCGCCGTCGTCGTCGTGCGCGCCACCTGGGCCACCAGCCGGGCGAGCCGCTGCATCTCCGGATGCTCGCCGATGATCTGGTCGCGATCGTGGCTGCGCGCGAGCTCGCCGCGCAGGAAGGTGACCTCGCGCTCGAGCGAGCGCTTGTCGACGGCACGGCGCACGAGCGAGAGCAGCTCCTCGTCTTCGAACGGCTTGGTCAGGTAATCGAAGGCGCCGAGCTTCATGGCGGCGACCGCGGTGCGCACCGTACGCACGGCGGTGACGAGAATGACCTCGATGCTCTCGTCGATGGCCTTGAGTCGCTCGAGCACTTCGATGCCGTCCATCTGCGGCAGTCGGATGTCGAGCAGGACCACGTCGACGTGCTGCGAGCGAACGATCTCGAGCGCGCGCGCGCCGTCTGGCACGTCGAGCACGTCGTAGTCCTGATCGAGGACCAGACGGAACGACTCGCGGACGCTTTCCTCGTCGTCCACCACGAGCGCCACGGGGCGCAGGCCGCCGTCCCCACCCATGCGCCGGAGCACTCTATCAGAAACGCGCCGCGCCCGGGGGCACCGCCCTGACACCCGCGATCGGTGATCGTTCGGCGCCTCGTTCGCACCTCCGCCCCTGGTATCCGATTCGGGACATTGACGCTGCCGATCGCAGCCCGAAGAATCGCCGCATGCCCGGGCCCGCCCGCCTGCTCTCCGCCGCGTTGCTCGGTGTCGAGGCGGTGCTCGTCAATGTCGAGGTCCACGTCACCAACGGTTTGCCGCAGTACTGGACGGTTGGACTGCCCGACTCCGCGGTGCGCGAGAGCCGACAGCGCGTACGCAGCGCCATCCTGAGCGCCGGCTTCCAATATCCGCCCGACCGCATCACAGTCAATCTCGCGCCCGCGGACATCCGCAAGGAAGGCGCTGCGTTCGACGTGCCGATCGCGCTCGGCATTCTGCTCGCCAACGGCGTGGTGAAGGAGAACCACCTCGGCGAGTTCGCGGTGATCGGCGAGCTCGCGCTGAGCGGCGAAATCCAGCCGGTCCGCGGCGTGCTCGCCGTGAGTCTCGCGTGTCGCCGGCGCGGCGTGCCGACCCTCGTCGTGCCGCGCGACAACGCCACGGAGGCGATGGCCGTCGACGGCATCCGCGTGGTGTGTGCGGGAACGCTCGGGGAACTCGTCGCCGTGCTCATGGGCAAAGCACCGCTCGCCGGCGCGCCGGCACCGCCGATGGAGCACGCGACCGACGATGCCGACCTCGCCGACGTCCGCGGCCAGGCGCACGCCAAGCGCGCCCTGGAGATTGCCGCCGCCGGCGGCCACAACGTGCTGATGGTCGGCCCTCCCGGCACAGGCAAGACGATGCTCGCGCGGCGGCTGACGACGATTCTGCCGCCGCTCTCGCGCGACGAGGTGCTCGAGGTGTCGTCGCTCTGGTCGGTGGCCGGGCTGCTGCAGCGTCGCGGCATGATCGTCGACACGCGGCCGTTCCGCGCGCCACATCACACGATCTCGGTGTCAGGGCTCATCGGTGGCGGCACGCCACTACGGCCAGGCGAAGTCACCCTCGCGCACCGCGGCGTGTTGTTCATGGACGAGCTGCCGGAGTTCCAGCAGCACGTCCTGGAGTCTTTGCGGCAGCCGCTCGAGGACGGCCGCGTCGCGCTCGCCCGCGCGCGTGGCATCAGCGACTTTCCCGCGCGCTTCCAGCTGGTGGCGGCGGCGAATCCGTGCCGCCGCGGCTGCCCCGCGCTCGAGCGCTGCGTCTGCACACCCGCCGAACGCGATCGATACCTCGGTCGCTTGTCGGGGCCCCTGCTCGACCGCATCGATTTGCACGTGGAGCTGCCGGCTCTCGAAGGCGATGACTATATGGGGGCAGCGCCGGGCGAGGACTCCGCCACCGTGCGCGGGCGCGTCGCCCGCGCGCGCGAGCGGCAGCGCGCCCGCGGACGCACCGGTGCGAACCGCCTGAACGCGGACATCAGCAGCCGAACGCTGCGGCGCGTTTGTCCGGTACCGCCCGACGCCGAGCGGCTGCTCGCCGCGGCAATGACGCGGCTGGGCCTGTCGGCCCGCGGGCACGATCGCGTCGTGCGCGTCGCGCGGACGATCGCCGATCTGGCCGGCGCCGAGGTCATCGCGACGGAGCACTGCGCGGAGGCGCTGCAGTACCGGGGCCTCGACCGCCGCTGGCGTGCCTGAGCGCGGCGCGGTGCCATCGGCGGCCGTGGCACAATACGGTGACAGTCTCCGCTCGAGAGGGGTCAACCCAATGGCACAACCCGTCATCGTCCTCACCGATGTGCAGGAGCGGCTGTTCGGCGCGATGGACGCCGAGCGACGCGACGAGATGGTCCGCAATCTGAAGATCCTCCTGCCGGCCGCGCGGCGCCTCGGCGTCCCTGTCGTCGTCACCGAGCAGTACCCGAAGGGGCTCGGCCGCACGCTGCCGGAGCTGCGCGTCTTGCTCGACGACGCCCCGGCGCTGGAAAAGACCGCGTTCTCCGCGTGCGGCGCGGTCGGGTTCGTGGACCGGCTACGGGAGCTCGACGCGGCGCCCGTCATCATGACGGGCATCGAGGCCCACGTGTGTGTGCTGATGACGGCGCTCGATCTGCTCACGCGCGGTGTCCGCGTGTCGATCGTCGCCGATGCCGTCTGCTCGCGGCGCGCAAGCAGCATGGACCTGGGGCTCGCGCAAGCCCGTCAGGCGGGCGCGGTGGTCACGTCGACGGAGACGGTCGTGTTCCAGCTGCTCGGCGGGTCGGACACCGACGCCTTCCGCGAGATCAGCAAGCTGTTGCGATGACGGTTATCGAGGCACGGCCCGGCTCGGCCGGAGCGCGCGGCGATGCTTAACGCCGACCGGCAGGCGGGATGTTCGTGTAGGTGACGGTTCCGTCGCGCGCGATGCTCTGGTACACGCGCGTCTGCGGCGTGTCGAGCCCTTCGATCCCGTAGTAGCGGAGCACCTTCCCGACGTAGTCCTGGGTCTCGGGATACGGCGGGATGCCGCCGTACGCAGCCACCGCCTTCTCGCCGGCGTTATAGGCGGCAATCGCGAACGGCAGGTTGCCCGGGAAGCGATCGATCAGGCCACGCAGATGGCGTACGCCGCCGTCGATGTTCTCGCGCGGATCGAATGAGTTGCGCACGCCGAGCACCGACGCCGTCGACGGCATGAGCTGCATGAGCCCCTGCGCGCCTTTGCGGGAAACGGCGCGCGGGTTGAAGCCCGACTCCGCGCGGATGACGGCTTTGACGAGCCGCTCGGGAATGCCGTACCGGTTGGCCGCCTCACTGATCTCGCGCGCGTACGGCGCCGTGTCGCCCTGCGGCAGCCGCAGCCAGCCTGCCTGCGTCCCGGTCGTGAAGCCCAACCGCTGATAGCGGGGATCTGTGGGCGCGTTCGTGAAATGCGTGGTGCCGTCCGGGGACTTGAACTTGAACGTCTCGGCCACGGCCGGAACGGCCGTGCCGACGACGGCGACGAGCGCGACCACGCCGAGGGCTCGAGTCACGATGCCTCGATCTTAGCCGAATCGCCCGGCGGTGTCGCGCCGAATGGATCGGCGCGAAACGACGTGAGGTTAGCGAACGAGGAGCTCCGCGTCGGCGGGGGCCGGCGCGGGCTCCAGTGCCACGGCGAGCACGTCCGCGATCGTATCGGCGAGATGCACGGTGAGACTCTCGCGGACGACCGGCGGAACGTCCTCGAGCAGGTTCTTGTCGTTACGTCGCGGAAGAACAATCGTGCGCAACCCCGCGCGATGCGCGGCCAGGACCTTCTCCTTGATTCCGCCGACCGGTAGGACCCGCCCCGACAAGCTGATCTCGCCAGTCATCGCAACGTCCGAGCGCACCGGTCGCCCCGTGAGCAGCGACACGAGCGCCGTCGCCATGGTGACGCCCGCCGACGGGCCGTCTTTCGGAATCGCGCCGGCCGGTACGTGAACGTGCACGTCCGAGCGCTCCCAGAATTCGGGATCGACGCCGAGCTCGCCGGCGTGTGAACGCACCCACGACAGCGCCGCCTGCACCGACTCCTTCATCACGTCGCCGAGCTGTCCGGTGAGCGTCAGCGTGTGCGCGCCGCGCATGCGGGTCGCCTCCACGAACAGCACGTCGCCGCCCGCCGGCGTCCATGCCAGACCCGTCGCGACACCGGGCACGCGCGTGCGCTGCTCGACTTCTTCGAGCTCGAAGCGCGGCACGCCGAGGAACGACACGACGACGTCCGGTGTGACGCGGACGGGTTCGGTGGCGCCCTCCGCGCGGCGCCGCGCGATCTTCCGGCACACCGACGCGATCTCACGCTCGAGGCTGCGGACGCCGGCCTCGCGCGTATAGCCGCGGGCGAGCAGTCGCAGGGCTTCGGGTGTGAAGACGACGTCCGCCTCCGCGCTGAGGCCGTGCTCGCGCGCCTGCTTGGGCACGAGGTGGCGCTGCGCGATGGCGACCTTCTCCTCCTCGGTGTAGCCGGCGAGGTTGAGGATCTCCATCCGGTCCCGCAGCGGAGCCGGCACGGTGTCGATGACGTTCGCGGTGGTGATGAAGAGCACCCGCGACAGGTCGAACGGCACGTCCAGATAGTGGTCCCGGAACGTCGCGTTCTGCTCGGGATCGAGCACCTCGAGCAGCGCGGAGGCCGGGTCACCGCGGAAGTCCATGCCGAGCTTGTCGACCTCGTCCAGCATCAGCACCGGGTTCTTCGTCCCCGCACGCCGCAGGCCCTGCACGATCTGGCCCGGCAGAGCGCCGATGTACGTGCGCCGGTGTCCGCGGATCTCCGCCTCGTCGCGCATCCCGCCGAGCGAGATGCGATGGAACTTGCGCCCGAGCGCGCGGGCGATCGACTTGCCCAGCGACGTCTTGCCCACGCCGGGCGCGCCCACGAAGCACAGGATCGGATCCTTGCCGCCGGGCCGGATCTTCTTGACCGCCAGGTACTCGAGGATGCGGTCCTTGATCTTCTCGAGGCCCTCGTGATCCTCGTCGAGGATCGCGCGCGCCGGGCCGATCTCGACCGTGTCGGTCGTCTCCTGCTGCCACGGCATCGCGACGAGCCAGTCGAGGTAGGTCCGCGCAACCGTGTACTCCGCCGCGGCCGGCGGCATCTTGGCGAGCCGGTCCAGCTCGCGAAGCGCCTCGGCTTTGGCCTCCTCGGGCATGCCGGCGGCCTCGACCTTGGCGCGCAGCGTGTCGATCTCCTGCGTGCGCTCGTCGCCCTCGCCGAGCTCTTTCTGGATGGCCTTCATCTGCTCGCGCAGGTAGTAGTCGCGCTGCGTCTTGCTCATCTCCGACTGGATCTCGGACTGGATCTTGCTGCCGAGCTCGAGGACCTCGGCCTCTTGGCCGAGCGCCGCGGCGAGCTTCGACAGCCGCTCGCGTACGTTTACCGTTTCGAGCAGTTCCTGCTTGAGGGTGATGGGCAGCGAGGGCAACGATGCCGCCACGAGGTCGGCGACCGCGCCGGGGCTCTCGACGTTCTCGAGCACGGCCAAAAGCTCATCCGGCAGCGCGGGCGATAGCGAGACCACCTTCGTAAACAGCGACCGCACGCTCCGCAGGAGCGCCTCGAGCTCGACATCGTTCGTAGGGGTCTGCTCGTCGATCGCCTCGATGCGAGCCTTGAGATACGGTTCCGTCTGGATGATCTCGACGACACGGAAGCGCACGATACCCTGTGCCACGAGCCGTAGCGTCCCGTCCGGCTGCTTGAGCGCCTTGTGAATGACGGTCATGGTGCCGACCGTGTGCAGACCGTCCGCGCGCGGCGCGTCCTCTTTGGGGTCCTTTTGTGCCACGGCACCGACGAGCCGACCGGCCTGCATCGCCTCGTCGATGAGCCGCACCGAGGACGCGCGGCCGGCGCCGAGCGGCACCACCGCCTGCGGAAAAAGGACCGTGCCGCGCAGGGGAAGAATCCCCACCACGTCCGGCATCGGTCGAGTCGTGTCGCGCTTCGTGTCCGTCATGGGGGACCCAGCTTTCTAGAAGAGATCGACCGGACCGAGCTGACCGGAGGCCGCGCGCACGAGCGCTTCGCGCGGCTCGGCGCTGCGTTCGGCCGGGGCGTCCCCGCCACCGCCATCACGTACGTACGTCAGCAGGTCCTCGATCTGCTTCTGCATTTCGATCATGCGTCGTCTCATCTTTAAGATGATTTCGACGCCGGCCAGATTCACGCCGAGGTCACGCGTGAGCCGCAGCAGACGCGCGATCTCGTCGACGTCCTCCGGGGAGTACATCCGCGTCTGGCCTTCTGTACGGCTGGGTCGCACCAGTCCCTTCTTCTCATAGAAGCGTAGCGTCTGCGGATGCACCTTCAGCATCTCGGCGACGACGCCGATCATGTAGAGCGGCTTGCCGCGATCCGCCGTCATGCCGCACCTCCGCGATACCGCTCGAGATCGGCACGCGCCATGTGCGGCAACAGCCGCTCCAGCTCCCGCACGAGCTCGTCGGTGTGCGCGTCGAGCCCGCCGGGCACCTCGATGCGAATCGTCACGAACAGGTCGCCGGGCGCCTCGTCGCCGGCGCGCGGCACGCCCTGTCCGCGCAAGCGGAACACCTGGCCCGGCTGCGTACCCGGCGGCACGACCAGCACGGCCTCGCCTTGCGGCGTCGGCACGCGGATGCGGGCGCCGCGCAGCGCCTCCCAGACGCTGAGGGGGACTTCGCAGTGAACGCCGTCGCCCTTGCGGACGAAGAACGGATGATCGCGGACGCGGGTGCTGACGATGAGATCTCCCCGCGGCCCCCCGAACGGCCCCGCGCTGCCCTGCCCAGGAATGCGAACCTGCATGCCGGAATCGACACCGGCGGGAATCGTGACGCGGACGCGTTCCGGCGCGCGACGCACGCCGCGCCCGAGGCAGACATCGCACGCGCCGCCGTCCACGCGGCCGCGCGCGCCGCACGCCGTGCACGCCGAAAATCGCGGCACGGCGAGCTCGGCGGTCGTGCCGTGCACGACGTCCGAAAAGCCGAGCTCGACCGCCACGTGAACCTCCTCCCCGCGCCGGCTCGCCGCCAGCGCGTCCGGCCGCGAACCGAACCGGTCATAGAGCGAGCGCGCGTCGGGATCGCTCAGAATCCGGTAGGCCTCGGCGATCTCCTCGAACAGCGCGCGCGCGGTCGCGTCCCAGAAGTTGACGTCTGGGGAGTACTGCCGCGCGAGCCGGCGGTACGCCTGCCGGATCTCGCGCGGCGCCGCGGTGGCGGCCACGCCGAGCACCGCGTAGTAGTCACGTCGCATGAGCTACTTCTTCTCCCCGAGGTCCTCGAACTCCGCGTCGACGACCTCGCCCTCCTTGGGCCCGGAGGGTTGGCCGCCAGTACCCGGCTGCGGACCCGCACCCTGACCCGGCGCCTGCCCTCCTTGGGCCTGCGCCTCGCGATACATGACCTCGCCGAGCTTGTGGGCGGCCTTCGACAGCGTCTCCTGCGCTCGCTTCATGCGGTCGAGGTCCTCGGTCTTCAGCGCCTCCTTGGCCTCGGCGAGCGCGTCGTCGATTGCCTTGCGGTCGGCCTCGGCGAGCTTGCTGCCGTGGTCGGCGAGCGTACGCTCGGTCGAGTACACGAGCGAGTCCGTCTGGTTGCGCACCTCGATGGCCTGCTTGTGTCGTGCGTCCTCGGCCGCGTTCGTTTCGGCTTCCTTCACCATCTTGTCGATCTCGTCCTTGCCGAGTCCGGACGACGAGGTGATGGTGATGTGCTGCTGCTTGCCAGTCGCAGTGTCCTTCGCCGACACGTTGAGAATGCCGTTCGCGTCGATGTCGAAGGTCACCTCGATCTGCGGCACGCCGCGCGGCGCGGGCGGAATGCCGTCGAGGTGGAACCGGCCCAGCGTGCGGTTGTCGCGCGCCATCGGCCGCTCGCCCTGCAGCACGTGCACCTCGACCGACGGCTGGTTGTCGGCGGCGGTCGTGAACCGCTCGCTCTTCTTCGTCGGGATCGTCGTATTGCGGCTGATCAGCGTCGTCATGACGCCGCCCAGCGTCTCGATGCCCAGCGACAGTGGCGTGACGTCGAGCAGCAGGAGGTCTTTCACCTCGCCGGTGAGGACCGCCCCCTGCACCGCCGCGCCGACCGCCACCACTTCGTCGGGGTTGACACCCTTGTGCGGCTCCCGTCCGAACAGCCCCTTCACCGCCTCATGAACCTTCGGCATGCGGATCTGGCCGCCGACAAGGATCACCTCGTTGATGTCCTTTGCGCTCGCGCCCGCGTCTTGCATCGCCTGCCGGCACGGACCGAGCGTCCGGTCCACCAGGTCGGCCACCAGCGACTCGAGCTTGGCGCGGGTCAGCGTCAGGACGAGGTGCTTCGGCCCGCTTGCGTCGGCGGTGATGAACGGCAGGTTGATCTCCGTCTGCACCGTGGTCGAGAGCTCGATCTTCGCGCGCTCCGCCGCCTCCTTCAGCCGCTGTAGCGCCATGCGATCCTTGCGGAGATCGATGCCGTTTTCCTTCTTGAACTCTTCGGCGATCCAGTCCATCACCCGCTGGTCGAAGTCGTCACCGCCAAGGTGCGTGTCGCCGTTGGTCGCCTTGACCTCGAACACGCCCTCGCCGATTTCCAGGATGGAGATATCGAAGGTCCCGCCGCCGAGGTCGTAGACGGCAATCGTCTCGTCCTTTTTCTTGTCGAGTCCATAGGCGAGGGCCGCCGCGGTCGGCTCGTTGATGATCCGCAGAACTTCCAGGCCGGCGATCTTGCCGGCGTCCTTGGTGGCCTGGCGCTGGGCGTCGTTGAAATACGCGGGCACCGTGATGACCGCCTGCGTGACCTTCTCACCCAGATAGGCCTCGGCCGCCTCTTTCAGCTTGCGCAGGATCATGGCGGAGATCTCGGGCGGCGAGTACTGCTTGCCACGCACCTCGACGCGCGCGTCGCCGTTGGGCGCCTTCACGACCTTGTACGGCACGAGCTTGATCTCCTGCAGCACCTCGTCGTAACGACGGCCCATGAAGCGCTTGATCGAGAAGACGGTGTTTTCAGGGTTGGTGATCGCCTGCCGCTTGGCGACCTGACCGACGAGAATCTCGCCGTCCTTCGTGAACCCGACGACCGACGGTGTGAGTCGGCTGCCCTCCTGGTTCGCGATGACCGTCGGGTTGCCGCCTTCGACGACCGAGACCACCGAGTTCGTCGTTCCGAGATCGATACCGATGACCTTCGCCATAACCGTTCGCTCCGTTTCTCTCGCCCGTGGGGCGTGTACTTCTTTTGATCACGGAGAGGGCCGAGGCGACCCCCTCCGTCTCCCCTGCTAGAGGATGTCGATCTTGATCTCTTTCGGCTTCAGCTCTTCCGCCTTCGGCAGCTTGATCTCCAGCACGCCATCGCGGTACGTCGCCTTCACGCGATCGGCCTGCACGGCCATCGGCAACTGGATGAGCCGCTCGAACTTTCCGTACGTCCGCTCGACGTGCAGCAGATCCTGCTCCTTTACCTGGTTCTCGAACCGGCGCTCGCCCTTGACCGTGAGCAGATCACCCGTGATCGACACGTTCACGTCCTTCTCGGCCACGCCCGGAACCTCGAGCGTGATGACGAGATCGTCCTTGGTCGCGTACATGTCGACGGACGGCGCCCACGTGCGGCTACCGGTCCCGCTCGCCGGACGGCCGAAGAAGTTGTCGAAGAGGCGATTCACCTCGGTCTGGATGTCGGCCACGCGGAACGGCTCCCACCGGTCCATGGTCGAAAACCCGAACGGACGCCAACGCTCCATCGCCATCGGATGGGCCCTCCTTGATTCGTCGCCGGCTCTTCCGGCCGGCTGCATATATTGAGTACAGTGTCCTTATATCAGGTGAGTGTTGAGCTGTCAAATCCTGCCTTGTTATCGGGCTATAGAGCAGACATCCCGAATACTTGTGAGATTCGGATGGTAGTGTTCGAGCCGTGCGGGGATGTAGGGGGTGCCTGTCGACTCTGGTCGGCGTCCTGGCAATCGGTGTCCTGGTCGCCGGAGCGGCCTGGGGTGTCATGCGGATGCTAGACACGCCGAGGCTGGAACCCGTTCGCTATGCCCCCGCCGACGGCGTCCGCGCTCAGCAGAAAATTCTGGAGCTGGCGCGCCGCCGGGCGCGCTCAGGCGGCGTCGTAATCACAGAAGCCGAGCTGAACGCCTTCGTCTCGCGGCACCTCGAGCCCGCCGACCTGCCGCTGCGAGACCCCGTCATCCACCTGCGGGGCGATGACACCGTCGAGATCGCCGGGACGCTCACCGTCGCTCGGCTGCTCCACGAGTCGCCGCTTGGCAGGCTCGCCGACACGCTGCCCGGGGGATGGCTGGCAAGGCCGGTGTGGCTGACCGTGGTGGCACGCACCACCGTGGTGACAGAGCCACGCCGCGTTCTGCGCCTGGATCCTCAGAGCGTGGCGCTTGGCCGTCAGTGGGTGCCAGTGATCATGCTACGGCTCGTACTGGATCCTTCGAGTCTGCGACTGACGAGGATCGCGCTGCCGACAGACGTCCAGTCGGTCCGTATCGAGCGCGGGCGCGTCCTCATCGAGGCGACTTCACCGCCTTCACGTACCTGAGCTGCAGGTCGTAGATGAGGTCGTCCAGCGTCTGTGTCTCGTCGGCCGAGCGGTGGCCCTCGGTCTTGTCGCGCAAGAGTGTCAGCAGATCGATCACGGCGGCGGCATGTGGCAGCTCGGCCTGCCGCTGTCCGCTCACGGGATCGGGCGACTCGCCGAGCGCGATCAGCGCCTCGCTGGCGAGCATCACGAACAAGCCGACGAGACTGCGTTCTGCCGATGATGGACGCGTCGCGTCTGTCGGAGCAGTCGTCGGCTGTTCCCGCGGAGGTGGGGACGCGTCGCCTGCTTCGCGATGACGACGATCTGTGACTCGGAATCCCTCGTCGGACGGCTGCGCCATGGGGCGGAGCCTAGCACACGCGAAAACCCTTGCTGTATACTGGCTTACCCTCAGGAACCGATCATGACTCAGTCGCCCGGCGCTCAGTTCGAACGGCTCCTCGAGATCATGAGGCGGCTGCGCGAGCCGGGCGGGTGCCCGTGGGATCGAGAGCAGACCCGCGTCTCCCTCAAGCCTTTCCTCGTCGAAGAAACCTACGAAGTTCTCGAGGCAATCGAGTCCAGCGACGTCCGCGCGATGCAGGAGGAGCTCGGTGATCTCCTCTTTCAGGTCGTCTTCCATGCGCAGATCGCCGCCGAGCGCGGCGAGTTCGATATGGCGGACTTACTCGCGCGACTGGCCGACAAGATGGTGAGCCGCCATCCGCACGTGTTCGCGAACGCCAACGTCGCGAGCCCAGACGAGGCGCTGGCGCAGTGGGAGGCGATCAAGCAGCGCGAGGCGCACGCCGCCGGCCGCCGACGCTCCGTGATCGACGGCGTGCCTCGCGCGCTGCCCTCGCTGCTCCGTGCGCAGCGAATCACCTCGAAGGCCTCGCGCGTGAACTTCGACTGGCCCGACGCGCAGGCCGCGTGGGCGAAGGTCGAGGAGGAGTGCCGGGAGGCCGCCGCCGCCCTCGCCACCGACGACCGCGCGCGGCTGCAAGAGGAGCTCGGCGACGTGCTGTTCTCGGTCGTGAACGTCGCACGCCTGGCCTCGATCGATGCCGAAGAGGCGCTGCAGGGCGCGATCGACAAGTTCCGCCGGCGGTTCGCCGGCATGGAGGACGATCTCAGCGCTCAAGGCAAGAGCGTTGGCAGCGTCTCGCAGGCCGAGCTGGAGCGCTCCTGGGAAGCGGTCAAAGCGCAGGAGCGCGGGCGATGAAGGCCAAAGTCGGCAATGCGTCGATCTCGGTGGAGCGCGGCGACATCACCGATCGCGAGGTCGACGCGCTCGTGAACCCGGCCAACACCGCGCTCACCATGACCACCGGCGTGGCCGCAGCGATCAAGCGCAAGGGCGGCGTCATCATCGAGGAAGAGGCGATGCGCCAGGGGCCGGTGGACGTCGGCGAGGCGATCCTGACGCCAGGCGGCAACCTCCAGGCAACCCACGTCATCCACGCGGTCGTGATGGGCCCTGACCTCAAGACCGACGCCGAGGTCGTGAGTCGGGCAACGAAGGCGGTGTTGGCCGTCGCCGACAAGCACCGGCTGACGTCGATCGCGCTGCCGGCGCTCGGCACGGGTGTCGGCCACGTCGCCCCGGCCGCCGCCGCAGACGCCATGATCGAGGCGGTCGTCGGCCACCTCAAAGCGGGTAAGACCGCGTTGAAGCGAGTGCTTTTCGTTCTGTACCTCGACGACGCGTACCGAGCCTTTACCGAGACATTGAAGCGGGTAGGTGGAATACAGTAACAATTTCTAGATGGCGCATGGCAAACTCGGCCAGCCGCAGGCCCGGCGTCTCGGAGACCTCCTGGTCGCAGAAGGGCTGATCAGCCAAGATCAGCTCAAGCGTGCGCTGGGGGAGCAGAAGGGCAAGACCGAGAAGCTCGGCTCCATTCTCGTCCGACTCGCCTTCATCACCGAAGAGCAGCTCATCGGGTTTCTTTCGCGCCAGTACGGCATCCCGTCGATCACGCTGAACAACGTCGACGTGGACGCCGAGACGCTGCGGTTGATCCCAGCGCCGATCGCGCGCAAGTACGAGGTCCTGCCGGTCAAGCGCATCGGCGGCACCCTCACGCTGGCGATGGCGGATCCGACCAACGTGTTCGCGCTCGACGACGTCGCCTTCATGACGAGCCTGCAGATCCTCCCCGTCGTCGCGCCCCAGGCGGCCATCCGCAAGGCGATCGAGCGCAACTACGAGGCCGGCCAGCAGTCGGCGATGAACGAGATGCTGACCGAGATCACCGCCGAGGCCAACGTCGAGGTCCTCGACGGCGACGCGGAGGGCGGCAGCGTCGACGTCTTCGAGCTCAAGGAGTCCGCCGACGAGGCGCCGGTCGTCAAGCTGGTAAACATGGTGCTCGTCGACGCGATCCGCAAGGGGGCCTCCGACCTGCACTGGGAGCCGTACGAGAAGGTCTTCCGCATCCGGTTTCGCATCGACGGCGTGCTGCACGAGATGCTCTCGCCACCCAAGCGCCTCGAGCCGGCGATCATCTCGCGGCTGAAGATCATGTCCAACCTCGACATCTCCGAGCGGCGCGTGCCGCAAGACGGGCGCATCAAGCTGCGCTTCGGCTCCCGCGAGATCGACTTCCGCGTGTCGATCCTGCCCACGATCTTCGGCGAGAAGGCTGTGCTCCGTATCCTCGACAAAGAAGCGCTGCAGCTCGACATGACGAAGCTCGGCTTCGACACCTGGAGCTTCGACAAGTTCAGCCAGGCGATCCACCAGCCGTACGGCATGGTCCTGATCACGGGACCGACGGGCTCGGGGAAGACGACGACGCTCTACTCGGCGATCTCGACGATCAATTCGCCCGAGCACAACATCATGACGGCCGAGGACCCCGTCGAGTACAACCTCAAGGGCGTCAACCAGGTCCAGGTCAACGAAGGCGTCGGGCGCTCGTTCGCCGCTGTCCTGCGCTCCTTCCTGCGCCAGGACCCCGACATCATCCTGGTCGGTGAGACGCGCGACCTCGAAACGGCGCAGATCTCGATCCGCGCCGCCCTGACGGGTCACCTGGTCTTCACGACGCTGCACACCAACGACTGCCCGTCGACGATCGCGCGGCTATTCGACATGGGCATTCAGCCATTCCTGCTCTCGTCGGCGCTGCTGCTGGTCCTCGCCCAACGGCTGGGACGCCGGATCTGCAAGGACTGCCGCCAGCCCATGGAGGGCAAAGAGGAGGATCTGGTTCCCTACGGGCACGTGCCACAGGGCCTCACCAACGTGACCTTCTACCGGGGGAAGGGGTGCGCGACCTGCAACTTCACGGGAATGAAGGGGCGGGTCGCCATTTATGAAGTGATGCCGGTCGCAGAGGCTCTTCGTGACATGATTTTGAAGAATGCCGCCACCGCGGACATCCGCGAGCAGGCGCAGCGGGACGGCATGAAGACGCTGCGTCAGGCCGGCTTGATGAAGGTGCTGGAGGGGACCACGACGGTCGAGGAAGTCTTGCGGGTCACGCTGTCTTAGCGGGAGGAAGGCTCTATGGCCGTGTTCGCGTACAAGGGCCGCGCCGGCGGCGGCGCCGTGACCGGCGAGATCGAGGCGGATAGTCGTCCCGCCGCCGTCACTGCGCTGCGCGCGAAGGGCGTCATCGCGACCTCGGTCCAGGAGAAGGCCGTCAAGGCGGCCGCGGCTGTGGTGCCCAAAGCCCTCGGCCGCAAGGTCCGCGACAAGGACCTCGCCATCTACACGCGCCAGTTCTCGACGATGGTCGACGCCGGGCTGCCCATCGCCCAGAGCCTGCAGATCCTCTCCGAGCAGAGCGATTCGAAAACGCTGCGCGAGGTGACGGCCCGCATCGCCATCGACGTGCAGGGCGGCTCGACGCTCGCCGAGTCCTTCGGCAAATATCCGAAGACGTTCGACAACCTGTTCACCAACATGCTGGCTGTCGGCGAGTCCGGCGGTGTGCTCGACGTCGTGCTCCAGCGTCTGTCCGGCTACATCGAGAAGGCGGCCAAGCTCAAGGGCAAAGTCAAGAGCGCGATGGTCTACCCGGTGACGATCATCGGCGTCGCCTGTCTGGTGATCATCTTCATGATGATCTTCGTGCTGCCGACATTCGCGAACATGTTCCGGAACATGGGCGCCGATCTGCCGCTCCCCACGAAGATCGTCATGTGGATGTCGGACATGACGCGCAAATACATCCTTTTCATGCTGGCGGGCGTCGGCGCGCTGATCTGGGCGTTCAAGCGCTACTACAACACCGAGAACGGCAGCCTGGTGGTCGACACCTTCGCGCTGAAGATTCCGGTCATCGGCATGCTCATCCGGAAGGTGGCCGTGGCGCGCTTCACGCGGACGCTCGGAACGCTCATCTCGTCGGGCGTCCCCATCCTGGAGGGCCTGCTCATCACCGCACGCTCCGCCGGCAATCGCGTCGTCGAGAAAGCCGTCATGCAGGCGCGCCAGCACGTGACCGCGGGCGGTACGCTGGCCGAGCCGCTCAAGTCGACGCCTGTGTTTCCGCCGATGGTCGTGCACATGATCTCCGTCGGCGAGAACACCGGCGCGCTGGACGCGATGCTGAGCAAGATCGCCGACTTCTACGACGACGAGGTCGACGCAGCCGTCAGCGCGCTCACGTCGCTGCTCGAGCCGATGATGATCGTGTTCCTGGGCGTGGTTGTCGGCGGCATCGTCGTGGCGATGTACCTGCCCATCTTCAAGATGGTGACGCTGGTCAAGTGAGCGCGTGACCGGGTCGATGATGTTCGTCGACGGCCAGCGGCTGCTCCGCGGCGTGTTCTGGGCGCGGCTCGCGGTGGCCGGGTTGCTCCTGCCGCTGGGCAGCGTCCTGCCCGACGCGATGATGCCGGGCATCAATCACGGCGTCCTCGTGCTCTCGTTGCTCATCGTGGTGACCTCCTCGGGCGGTCTGCTGCTCTGGCCTCCGCTCGCGCATCCGCGGCGCATCGCGTGGCTCGTGGCGCTGCTCGACGTGGCGCTGGTGACCGCCGTGGTGGCGGCCACCGGCGGTCCGCGCTCGATGTTTGCCTTCCTGTACGTGATGCTCGTGACGGCGTCGTGCGTCACCCTCTCGCGAACCGGCGGCCTGACGATCGCGGCCGCGGCCTCCGTGCTCTATACCGCGGTGGTATTCGGCCGCACGATCTTCCCGGTCGCCTTCCTGTTCGAAGCGCCAGAGGAGACAACGGCGCTCGAAATCATCACGATGTTCGCGAACGCCGGGACGTTCCTCGTCGTGGCCATCGTCGCCGGCGGCCTGGCCGAGCGCTTCCAGGTCCAGAGTCGGACGCTACGCGACCTGCGCGCCATCAAGGATCTGGTGTTCGAGTCGGTCGGCACCGGGCTCATCGCGCTCGATCGATCGCACACGATCACGACGTTCAACCGTGCCGCCGCGACGATCACCGGCGTTCCCGCGTCGGCCGCCGTCGGTGGGCCGTGGCACGCGGTCTTCGGCGACGTCGTCTCGCTGCCCGGCGTCGAGGCGGCGCTCGCCGCGGGTCCGGGCGCTTTCAGCCGACACGAGGCTGCGCTCGCGCGTCCTGGCGGCGGCAGTGTACCGGTCCGGCTGACCTTCTGGGCGCTCGCGGCGGGCGCCGCTGATGCGCCGCCACTCGGTGGCGCCCCCGCTATCTCCGATGTCGAGCGACTCGGGATCATCTGCGCGTGCGAGGATCTGACCGCGATCCGGGTGATGGAAGAGCGCCTGCGCCAGACCGACCGTCTCGCGACGCTCGGTCGCATGTCAGCGAACATCGCCCACGAGATCCGCAACCCGCTGGCCGCGCTCACGGGGGCCATCGAAGTCCTCGCGAGTAGCGCGGCGGCCGGCGAGGTCCGCGAGCGCCTCGCCCAGATCGTCCTGAAAGAGTCGGGCCGGCTCAACGACATTCTGCGCGATTTTCTCGAGTACGCGCGGCCGGCCCCGCTTGCGCCGGCGCGAAAGAACGTCGCGGAGGCCATCGACGAGGTCCTGGTGCTGCTCGAGCACCGCGCAGAGCCCGGCACGCTGAAATTCGCACGGGAGTTCCCGCCGAGTCTCGACTGGATGGTCGATCCCCAGCAGTTCCGTCAAGTGATCTGGAACCTGTGCCTCAACGCCGTCCAGGCGATGCCCGACGGCGGCGAGCTGCGCGTCGCGACCGCGGTGGTGAGCGAATGGCTCGAGGTGCGCATCGCCGACACAGGCGAAGGCATTGCTCGCGAAAACCTGCCGCATGTCTTCGAGCCGTTCTTCTCGACGAAGTCCAACGGCAGCGGGCTCGGTCTCGCCCTCGTCCACCGCGTGATGCAGGATCACGGCGGCGACGTCCACGTCGACTCGGCGGCCGGCGCCGGCAGCGTCTTCACGCTGCGTTTCCCCCCGACCCGTGGCTGAGACCCGCGTCCTCGTCGTCGACGACGAGCAGAGCATGCGCGAGCTCCTCGCGATCATGCTCAGACAGGTAGGGTACGCGGTGACGCTGGCCGACGGCGGTGAGGCCGCGGTGGAGGCGCTGAAGAGCGAAGCCTTCGACCTCGTCATCACCGACCTGCGCATGCGCAAGGTGGACGGCCTGGCGGTGCTCCGGGCCGCGAAGGAGCACTCCCCGCGGACCGTGGTGCTCGTGGTCACGGCGTTCGCCTCCACCGAGACGGCCGTCGAGGCGATGAAGCTCGGCGCCTACGATTACGTCACCAAGCCGTTCAAGCTCGACGAGCTGCGGCTCACCATTGCGAACGCGCTCGAGCGCAAGCGCCTGCAGGACGAGAATCGCGAGCTCAAGCGCCAGCTCCGCCGCGAGCACGGCTTCGAAGGGTTCATCGGCAAGAGCCCGCGCATCCTGGAGGTGTTCGAGACCATTCGGAAGACCGCCGAGAGCGGCTCGACGGTGATGATCACCGGCGAGAGCGGCACCGGCAAAGAGCTCGTTGCGCGCGCGGTGCACCAGGAGTCGTCCCGGCGCACCGGGCCGTTCGTGTCCGTGAACTGCGGGGCGATTCCCGAAACGCTGATGGAGTCCGAGCTCTTCGGTCACGTCAAGGGTGCGTTCACCGGGGCCGTCGCCTCGACCGAAGGCCTCTTCGCCGCCGCCTCCGGCGGCACGCTCTTCCTGGACGAGATCACCGAGATCCCCCACACCGTCCAGGTGAAGCTGTTGAGGGCGATCCAAGAGCGCGAGATCCGGCGCGTGGGCGACACGCGCGACGTCAAGGTCGACGTTCGGCTCATCGCCGCCTCGAACCGTGATCTCGGCAAGGCGGTCGCCGACGGCGTGCTGCGCGAAGACCTCTACTACCGCCTCAACGTGATTCCGATCCACATGCCGCCGCTGCGCGAGCGCATCGAGGACATTCCGGTGCTGGTCGCGCATTTTGTCGCGCGCCTCACGAAGGACAACGGCAAGACGATGCACGGGATCTCGCCCGAGTCGCTGGCGATCCTCGAGCGCTATCACTGGCCCGGCAACATCCGCGAGCTCGAGAACGTGGTCGAGCGGGCTATCGTGCTGGGTACTGGCGAGCTGCTCTCGCCGGAATCCCTACCCGTTCATCTGCGGGCGCCGCGCGACGAGCAGACGGTCGAGGTCGAGATTCCGCCCTCCGGGATGGATCTCGAGGCGACGCTGACGCGGATCGAGAATCACTACATCAGGCTCGCGCTGGAACGCTCTGGCTGGCTGCAAGTCCGCGCGGCTGAGCTGCTCGGGCTGTCGTTCCGGCAATTCCGTTACAAGCTACAGAAGCACGGGCTACGCGCGGGGCGTGGTGGCCCAAAGCCCGCACCGACCGACTGACGAATATCGTCAGTCGGTGGCCGCGAATCGTCCGAACAACCTCCGCGCCGTCGAGCGTAACGTTCTGATTCTTCAAGAACTGTCGACCGTCGAAAGGTGCGGCACGCTTTCTGCTCCCCTCACAGAGCGCAGGCACCAACCAACTAAACGTGGAGGGGCACATGTTCAAGTTCTGGAACAAGAAGCGCGCCGCGCTGGGCGGTCAGCGCGGCTTCACGCTGATCGAGCTCCTGATCGTCGTGGCGATCATCGGCATTCTCGCCGCGATCGCCGTGCCGCTGTACGCCAACGTGCAGCAGCGCGCCCGTATCGCCAAGGCCCAGGCCGACGCCC
>JBKOZH010000034.1:0-8440 GCA_046725765.1 Candidatus Methylomirabilota bacterium
GCCAGAAACAGGAACGCGGCGAACATCACCACGTGCACCGCGCCCTGCATCACGTGCGTGCGTCCGGTGGCGAGGGTGACCGCGCTCACCACGAACGTGAGCGCAAGCATCACCACGTCCTTCGGCTCATTCAAGCCGAGCACGAGCGGAATCCCGAGCACCACGGACGCCACCGCGACCACCGGGATCGTGAGGCCGATGCTTGCGAGCGCCGAGCCGATCGCGAGGTTCATGCTGGTCTGAAGACGGTTGGCACGTGCGGCCCGAACAGCCGCCGCGGTCTCCGGCATCAGGACCACGATCGCGATGGCGATCCCGATCAGCGTCTTCGGTGCGCCGGCCGCGTCGATCGCGTGCTCGACCGCGGGCGAAAGGACTTTCGCGAGGCCGACCACCGCGACGAGCGAGAGGAGCAGCAGCCCCGCGCTGGCCCACGTCTCCCGCAGGGACGGCGGCTCCGCGTGAACGTCCGGATTTTCCGGATCGGTCTCCGGCAGGAAGTAGTCGCGGTGGCGCACCGTCTGCACGAAGACGAACACGGCCCACAGCACGACCGAGGCCGTCGCCGCGAAAACGAGCTGCGAGCCGCTGTAGGTTCCGCTCGGCGTGGTGGTCGTGAACGTCGGAAGCACCAGCGAAAACGTGGCCAGCGGAAAGAGCGCGGCCAGACCCGAGTTCGCACCCTCGACGCGGAACGACTGCACGCCATGACACAGGCCGCCCACGAGCAGGCACACACCGACCACGCCGTTCAGAATGATCATCAACGCTGCGTAGATGGTGTCGCGCGGCAGTCGGGCCTGCGCCGTGCCGCCGACGATCGCCATGGACAGGATGAGTGACGCCTCGATCACCGTCACCGCGACCGCGAGCACGAGCGTGCCGAACGGCTCTCCCACGCGATGGGCAATCACCTCGGCGTGATGCACCGAGGCGATCACCGCGCCGACAAGGGCCGCGACACAGAGCAGCGTGAGGACCAGGCCGACATTTACCACCAACGCGATGGCAAGGAGCAGGATCGCGACGACAGGCACCAGCCATGTCCACGGCGGCATGGCGTTACGGCAGCTTTTTCTGAAACGTCTGCTGCAGGATCTGTTTGAGTCCCGAACCGAGCTGAGTGCCGAACAGTCCGGCGAGGACCGGGATGTCACCCGTCGCGTGGACTGCGTCGGCGTCGACCCACATCTCCACCCAGAAACCGACGCCGTCGAGCTTCACCCGATTGCGATCAGCCGCCCACTCCACCCGGTGCACCAGCGCGCCGAACTGTCCGGTCACACGCTGGACCGCCGTCTCCAGGGCGCGGCGAGCGTCCTCGAGCGTGCGGCCGTGCTTCACAGTCACATCGATCAACGGCATTCGTGCCTCCGCGTCGCTATGTCAGCCCGCCATCGACGGACAACACCTGCCCGGTGACGTACGCTGCGGCGTCGGAGCAGAGAAACGCCACCAGCGGCGCGATCTCCTCCGGGCGTGCAGCGCGGCGGAGGGGGATCGCCTGTAACAGCTCGCTGCGGACGATAGGATCGAGGTCGACCGTGAGGGCGGTGTCGACGAGGCCGGCGGAGACACAATTGACCGTCACGCCGCCGGCGCCGGCCTCGCGGGCGAGGGCTTTCGCCAGGCCGATCAACGCGCTCTTCGCCGCGGCGTAGTTGGCCTGGCCGCGGCGACCGACGAGAGCGGACGGCGAGACGATGTAGATGATGCGGCCCCAGCCGCCCGCAAGCATGGCGGGCAGCGCGGCGCGAGAGGCGACGAAGGCGCCGTCGAGATGCACGGCGCGCAGCTCGTCGAAATCGGCGTCGGACATCTGAAGCAGCAGCCGGTCCCGTGTGAATCCCGCAGCGTGGACGAGCACGTCGAACGGCCCAAATCCCTTGAACAACGCGGCGATGTCGGCGCGCGACGTGGCGTCACAGCGCTCGACCGAGATGGCCAGTCCCTCCGCACGGGCGGCGTCGCAGGCCGCGTGTGCCCCGGCATGGTCGCGGGCGTAGGTGGCGGTCACGCGCAGGCCCTCACGTGCCAGGGCGCGCGCCACCGCCAGGCCAACGCCTCGGCTGCCGCCCGTCACCAGGGCGCGTCGCGCTGTAGTCACCGACATCGAGTTGACTATACTGGCGCATGCTCGACTCGCAGATCCTGAAGGACGTTTCGACGCGGACCGCGTCGGTTCGCGCGCCCCGCTGGTACTGGCACCCCTACAACCGCGCACGCCTCTATCGGCTCGCGGGGGCGCTCGCCTGGGTGCCGCGGCGCGGCCGCCTGACGGTGGCCCGCGCGCTGGGCGGGCTCGTGCCCCGATGGTTTCCGGCCGAGCGTGCCGCCGTGCGGCTCACGCTCGAAGTCGTCACCGGGGCGACGGGCGCGCGGCTCGACGCGCTGACGCGGCGTTTGTTCGGCGAGTTCGCGATGTGCTTCAGCGACCTGGTGACGACGAACCGCCAGGCGCCCTCGCGGCTGATGCGCTACGTCGAGGAGCTGAGCGGCACCGATCATGTCGCGGCGCTCACGGGCGGCCTCGTCGTCGTCAGCGCCCACGTCGGCAACTGGGAAATGGCGGGACGACTGCTCGCCTCGAGCGCCCGACGTGCGACGAACATCGTCGCCACACCGGACGAGATCCCCGAGCTCGAGCGCTGGGTGCGCCGCGACGGGTCCGGTCTGCGCTTCGTCCCGCGCGCGCACCCCGGCATCGGTGTCGAGCTGGTCGCGGCGCTACGTCGCGGCGAGGTCGTGGCGCTGCAGGGCGATCGCGCGATCGGGACCCGCGGCGACATCATGCTTCCGTTCTTCGACCGCCCGGCGCCGTTTCCGCTGGGGCCGTTCTTGCTCGCGCGGGCCGCGGGCGTGCCGGTCGTGCCGGCGGTCTGTTTGCTCGGACGCGGCGATCGGTACCACGTGCGGATCGGCGCGCCCATGCCGGTCGCGCGCGGCGGCGAGGAAGCGGCGGCGCGCGCCTGGGTCGCGCTGCTGGAAGACATCGTGCGCGAGCATCCGACGCAGTGGTTCAATTTCTTCGACGTGTGGCATCCCTTCACGGGCGTGCGCGCGTGAGCCGCCCGGTCGGGACGCGACTGCCAACGCTCGAGGACGCGGCTCGCTTGGCGGCCGCGGCGTCTCCGTTGTTGCCGCCGTCCGTGCAGCATCTGTTCGATCCGCGCTCGGTGCTGTCGCACATACTCTTCGACGAGTACGTGTTCCGCCTGACGCTGCACGTCGTGCGCGCGACCGGACTGGATGCGGCGCCGCGCCAATGGCTGACCGTCGACGATCTCGTCGCCAAAGCCGGCCTCGAGCCGAGACGCAGTGTCGTGCCGGTGAGCTGGATGCTGCGCCATCTGGCGTCCCGGGGCGTGTTCGCGTGTGACGACGGCCGGTTCATGGCCGACGGTGCACTACCGGCCGTCGACGCGGCCGAGGTGCTGGCGGCGCAGAAGCTCCATGATGCCGGCTGTCTGCCGTCGTACTCCGTCGCCGAGGCCGCGGCGCGCGACTATCCCGCCTTCCTGCGCGGTGAGCGGACCGGCGAGGAGGTCCTGCTCGCGCCGGCGCGGCTGCCGCTCTGGACGCACTACTTTTCGAACGACAACGCCCTCTACGCGGTGAACAACCGCGTCGGCGCGGCGGCGCTCGAGAGCTGGACGAACGGTGGCGCGACGACGATCCTCGAGCTCGGCGGCGGGCTGGGCAGCGGCACGGCCGCGGTGCTCGAGCGTCTCAGCGCGGCGGGTCGGCTCAACACGGTCGCCGCGTATCGATTCACGGAGCTCGTTCGCGGGTTCTTGCGCCGAGCGCAGCGCGTGGCCGAGCGCTTTCCCGGCGTTCCGCTGACGTTCGGGGTCCTCGACATCGATCGACCCTTCGGCGAACAGGACGTGCGGCCGGCGAGTGTCTCGATCGTCTATGCGGTCAACACGCTGCACGTCGCCAACGACCTGGCCTTCACCCTGGGCGAGATCCGGCGCGCCCTCACGCCCGGCGGCCAGCTCATCATTTCCGAGTGCGTGCGACCGCGACCGGGGCAGACGGTCTACCCCGAGTTCGTCTTCAACCTCATGGAGACGTTCCGGGCGCCGCAGCTGCACGCCGAATACCGCCCGAACGGCGGGTTCCTCACACCCGAGCAGTGGTCGGCGGCGCTGGACGCGGCGGGTTTCACCGACGTGCGGACGTTTCCCGACATCGCCCGGATCCGGGACGTGGTTCGCGAATTCGACGTCGCGGCGATCGGCGCCACCTCGACGCCCTGAGCACCATTCACTCGGCGAAGAAGCGCGCGAGAAACGCGCCGACCTCCTCGGGCTTCTCTTCCTGAAGGAAGTGACCGCAATTCTGCAGCGCGGTGACCTCGGCGTGCGGCACGTCGTGCTTCACGCGGGCCATAGTCTCCGCGACGTCGGGGAGGACCCGGTCGTCCACGCCGTATATGACTCGTACCGGCATGCGCAGCGTCGGGAGCTGACGCGCGATTTGCACGAAGCCCTTCATCGAGAGGCCGATGCCGGCGTCGGCCAACGCACGGCGCGCCTCGGCGGTTTGAAACGGCTCCTGGACCGCCGCGAGCACGTCCTTGCTGAGCGCGGCGGGGTCGGCCAGTCCGTCTCGTAGGATTGATTCGAGGCCCGAGGCGCTCGTAATGTTCTCTCTCAGCCCCGGCGTCATACACGCACGCACGAACTCTTTCGTCGCGTCGGAGAACTCGGGGTAGACGAGCGTGTTCAGGAGAGCGAGCTTCGTCACTCGACCGGGGTGCTGGAGCGTCCAATGCAGGCCCACCGGACCGCCGAGGTCGTGGACGGCGAGTCCGATCCGATCGATGCCGAGATCGGCGAGGAAGAGATCGAGCATGCGACCGAAAAAGTCGAAGCTATAGCGGATTCCGACCGGCTTATCCGACGCGCCGAACCCCGGGAGATCGAGCGCGATGACACGATTGGTCTTGGCAATCGGCGCCATGACCGCGCGCCAGAGGAAGGAGGACGTCGGCCAACCGTGCAGCAGGAGCACGGCCGGTCCGTCCCCGAGCGCACGGTACGCGAGCTGAATCCCGTCGACGCGCACCGTCTGTATCGCCATCGCATTCATCGAGCGGCTCACTATACCAACCGCCTTGACACCGAGCACGATGGTGCCCCGGCCTCGATCGCACTTCTCACGTCGGCCGGCGGCGCATAGCCACTGACGGCAATCAGCGGATGGCGTTCGCCGCGTGCCATATACACTGCGCGCAAGCGCATGGAGACGGCACGCACGCACGCTCGCCGCATGACGAGTGATGTCTGAGCGCCAGCCGCCGCTGCGCGACTACGCCATCATCGGGGACGGACGCACCGCCGCGCTGGTCGCCAGGGACGGGTCCATCGACTGGTGGTGCGTGCCCAATCTCGATTCGCCGAGCGTGTTCGGCGCACTGCTCGATGCCGATCGCGGCGGACGCTTCACACTTCGGCCCGAGCACGTCACCAACGTGCGCCGGCGCTATGTCCCGGACACCAACGTTCTGGAGACGACCTTCACAACGCCGACTGGACGCGTGAGGGTGATCGACGCCCTGACGCTGGGCGGCGGTGGACTCGCGCCGTTGCGCGAGCTCGTCCGCCGCGTCGAGGGCCTCGACGGGCGCGTCTCGATGCGCTGGGAGGTCGCGCCCCGCTTTGGGTACGGACTCGCCGAAACGCGCCTCGAGGCGCGGCGGCCGTATCCCGTCGCGACGAGCGGCAATACCGCTGTCGCGGTGTGCGCGTGGGACGCCGGCACGCTCGAGATGTCGAGCCACGGCGTTGCGGGTCGGTTCGAGGCGCAGGCTGGAATGCGCGCGACCATCGCCGTGGTCGCCGCGTATGGCGAGCCGCTCGTCTTCCCCGCGCGCGACGACGTCGAGCGCCGCATCGACGCGACCGCGGCGTTCTGGCGCGACTGGTCGGCGCGTCTGGCGTACCACGGGCGCTGGCGCGACGCCGTTGTGCGAAGCGCCCTGGCGCTGAAGCTGCTCGTCTTCGCGCCCTCCGGCGCGATCGCCGCCGCGCCGACCACGTCGCTGCCGGAGGTCATCGGCGGCGAGCGGAACTGGGATTACCGCTACTCGTGGATCCGCGACTCTGCGTTCACGCTCGAATCGTTCCTGCAGCTCGGATGCGCCGCCGAGGCGACGTCGTTCTTCTGGTGGTTCATGCACGCGACGCAGCGCACACTGCCGCGGCTGCACGTGCTGTATCGCCTCGACGGAGGCGCGCACGTGCCCGAGCGGATCTTGCCGCTGTCCGGCTATCGCGGCTCACGGCCCGTCCGAGTCGGCAACGCGGCGGCGACCCAGCTGCAGCTCGACGCCTACGGCGAGCTCGTGGATGCCGTCTACCAGTACGTGCAGCGGGGTGGGCAGCTCGGCCGGGATACCGGCCGCGACGTCGCCCGCATCGCGGATTTCGTCTGTGCGCAGTGGCGAAATCGCGACTCAGGCATCTGGGAGGTCCGTGCCGCCCCTCGGCATCACACGCAGTCGAAGGCGATGTGCTGGGTGGCACTGGAGCGCGCCACGCGTCTGGTCGAGGCCGGGCTCGTTCCGGGCCGCCGGGCGGCAACGTGGGCGCGCGAAGCGGCGGCCGTCCGGCAATTCATCGAGGACCGATGCTGGTCGGACGCCAGGGGCAGCTATGTCTGGTACGCGGGGGCCGACGGCCTCGACGCGAGCCTGCTCCTCCTTCCGATCATGCGCTACGACGCGCCCGACGCCCGGCGTGTGCACGGAACGATCGACGCCGTCCGCCGTGAGCTCGGGCGCGGCGCGCTGCTTCGCCGGTACACCGGCGACGACGGCATCGCGGGTGGGGAGGGCGCGTTCGCGTGCTGTTCCTTCTGGCTGGCCGAGGCCCTGGCGATTGGCCATCGGCGGCGAGACGCGGAGGATCTCATGGACGAGCTGCTCGGTCTTGCCAACGACGTCGGACTCTATGCGGAAGAAATCGATCCGGCGTCCGGCGCTTTTCTCGGCAACTTTCCCCAGGGGCTGGTCCATCTGGCGCTGATCAGCGCCGCCATGGCCATGCACGCAGGTGACGCGTGAGCGTGTGGGGCGCGCTCGCCGGCGGGTTCGCGGGGACGATCGTCCTCACCACCGCGCTCGCGGCGGGAACGCAGCTGCGGCTGACGCGGATGGACATTTCGTTTCTGCTGGGGACCGCGTTCACCACCGACCGCGCACGCGCGCGCCTGGTCGGCTACGCGTTGCATTTCGTGAATGGGCTGCTGTTCGCGCTGATCTACTACGCGGGATTCGTCGTGCTCGGCCGGGCGGGCTGGAGGCTTGGCCTCGTGTTCGGCCTCGCTCACGCGATGTTCGCGGGCACCACGCTGGTGAACGTGCTGCTTCCGGCCATCCATCCACGCATGGGGACACCGCACAGCGCCGCGGATTCTGCGCCGCTGCTCGAGTCGCCAGGCTTCATGCTGCTCAACTACGGTCGATCGACGCCGGTCTTGACCATCGCCGCCCATCTGGCCTATGGAGCGATCGTCGGCGCCTTCGTTGCGGCGTCGGCTCACTGACTGTCGGCGCCGCGTGTTGGCGGCATCGCGCTTGCTGCATCCGGGCGAGGGAGAAGTCTGTGGCTGTGAGTCCCCGCGTCGTCGTCATCACCGGAGCCTCGGCGGGCGTGGGTCGCGCGACGGCGTGCGCGTTCGCGCGACGCGGGGCGCACGTCGGACTGCTCGCGCGGGGTCGCGACGGATTGGAAGGGGCCCGACGCGACGTCGAGCGCCTTGGCGGCCGCGCGGTCATCGTCCCGACCGATGTGGCCGATGCGGCGGCGGTTGACAACGCGGCCGAGGCCGTCGAGCGCGCCCTGGGACCGATCGACGTCTGGGTCAACAACGCGATGGTGTCGGTCTTCGCGCCGGTGACCCGCATCGAGCCCGAGGAGTTTCGACGCGTCACCGAGGTGACCTATCTCGGCACGGTCTACGGCACGCTCGCCGCGCTCCGTCGCATGTTGCCGCGTGACCGCGGCGTGATCGTGCAGGTCGGCTCGGCGCTGGCCTACCGCGGTATCCCGCTGCAGTCCGCGTACTGCGGCGCCAAGCACGCGATCCAGGGCTTCATGGATTCACTGCGCTCCGAGCTCCTGCACGACGACAGCGGCGTGCGCGTCACGATGGTCCAGCTGCCGGCGCTCAACACGCCGCAGTTCCGGTGGGCGAAGAACCGTCTGCCGCGCAAGCCGCAGCCCGTGCCCCCGATCTTCCAGCCGGAAGTGGCGGCCGAGGCCGTCGTCTATGCCGCCGACCACGCGCCGCGCGAGATGTACGTCGGGTGGCCGACCGTCAAGGCGATCGTCGGCAACAAGCTCGTCCCCGGCTATGCCGACCGCTATCTCGCGGAGCGCGGCTATGACGCGCAGCAAACGGACGAGCCAGCCGATCCTGAGCGTCCGGA
>JBKOZH010000084.1:0-21552 GCA_046725765.1 Candidatus Methylomirabilota bacterium
GCCGCGCCGCGCGCTCGGCGGCTGGCGCGCCGCGGCCGCGGTGGCCGCGTGCGGCGCCGTCCTGGCGCTGGCGTTCGTGCTGCCGGTCGCCGAGCTGATCGCGTGGGCGCTGGCATTGCCGGCGGAGCAGCGGGCACGTCGCGGCTTCGCCGGCCTCGTGGGCTCGACCTTCGTGCTCGCCGCCGCCTCCGCCGTGCTGGTCGGCGCGCTGGCGCTGGTGCTCGCGTATGCACGGCGGCTCCGGCCCTCACGCGTGGCCACCGCCGCTGCGCAGTTCGCCTCGATGGGCTACGCGCTGCCCGGCGCCGTCATCGCGGTCGGCGTGCTGACGCCGCTGGCGTGGGTCGACCGCGCGCTTGCCGCCGCGGCGGAGGCGTTGGTCGGCCATCGGCCGGGACTCGTGCTCACCGGGTCAGCCGTGGCCGTGCTGTTCGCCTACGCTGTGCGCTTCCTTGCCGTCGGCTACCAGACGACGGAGAGCGCGCTCGGCCGAATTCCGCCGACGCTCGACGAGGCGGCGCGCTCGCTCGGCGTGACGATGCGCGGCGCGCTCCGGCGTGTGCACCTGCCGCTCATGCGCGGCGGGATTCTTTCGGCGCTGACGCTGATCTGGGTGGAGACGATCAAGGAGCTGCCGGCCACGCTGCTGCTCCGTCCGTTCGGCCTCAAGACGCTCGCCATCGAGGTCTGGGAGCGAACGTCGGAGTCGCTGTGGGCCGAAGCCGCGCTCCCCGCCCTCGCGATCGTCGGTGTGGGCCTCGTGCCGCTGCTGCTGGGCTCTCGGCTCGACGCGGGGCGGCGGTGAGTCTCCTGTCGGTCACGAACGTCACGCGTCGCTACCGGCGTACGCAGCCGCCGGCCGTCGACGGCGTCACCCTCAGCGTGTCGCGCGGCGAGATCCTCGCGCTGCTGGGCCCGTCCGGGTCAGGCAAGACCACGCTGCTACGGCTGATCACCGGGTTTGAGGCGCCGGATGCCGGCACCGTCGTGATCGACGGACGGCTCGTCGCGGGCCAGGGCGTGACGGTCTCCCCGGAGGCGCGCGGCGTCGGGATCGTCTTCCAGGACGGGGCGCTGTTCCCGCACCTCACGGTCGACGGCAACGTCGCGTTCGGTCTGCACGCGCTCGGCGCCGCCGAGCGGCGCGCCCGCGTGCGCGAGCTGCTCGCACTGGTGGGGCTGCCCATATTCGCGTACCGCTATCCGCACGAGCTCTCCGGCGGTCAGCAACAGCTCGTCGCGCTGGCGCGCGCGCTCGCGCCCGCGCCGGCCGTGCTGCTGCTCGACGAGCCGTTCTCCAACCTGGGCGCCGACCTGCGCGGACAGATGCGCGAGCAGGTGCAGCGCATCTTGAAAGCTACCAGGACGACCGCCATCTTCGTCACGCACGGACAGGACGAGGCGTTCGCCATCGCGGACCGAGTCGGCGTGCTGAACCGCGGGCGGCTCGAGCAGCTCGACACGCCGGAGACGATCTACCACCGCCCGGCCACGCCGTTCGTCGCCTCGTTCGTCGGCGACGCCACGTTCATCCCCGGCATCGTTGACGGCACCGGGATCGTGACCGACGTCGGAACGTTTCCTGCCGACGGTGTTGGACCTCCGGGCACTGGCGTCGAGGTGATGATTCGTCCCGACGACGTGAGCTTCGTGCCGTCCGCGGATGGTGACGCGTTGATCGTGCAGCGCGACTTCCGAGGCACGGAGACGCTGTTTTGCCTGGAGCTGCCGGGTGGGCGGCGGCTGTCCTCGTCGCAGCCCTCGTGGGCGACCGAGGGCGTCGGTGATCGGGTGAGGGTCGCGGTGCACCTCGAGCACGTCGTGACGTTCCCCCGGCGCGTGGCGGGTCCCGAGATGGCGCCCCGCGTCGCGCCGGGCGCCTAGCGCCGCGCGCCCGCCTCGGCGATCAGCCGGCGATCGTGCGCAGGTCGAAACGGCCGCGCGCGGATGCCGCCGTGACAGGCGCCCACAGATCGCCCAGGCGTTTGACGCGCGCCGGGACGTTGTCGATCCGAAAGTCGTCGATGGCGATCTTGCCCGAGAGCTCCTGCCTCGTCACCGGCGTGGAGACGGGCGCGCGCGGGCGCGGCCGCACCGAGTACACCGAGGCGAGCGTTCGGCCCCACGCGTTCTGGTTGAAGTCGACGTGGATGCGGTCGCGCGGGCGAATGCTCTTCTTGTACACCGCCGTCGCGAGCCGCGGATGTCGGCGCGCGATGTCGTGCGCGATGGTCTTGGCGACCGTCCAGACATCCTTCTGCGTCGGTCCCCGCACGATCGGGACATACACGTGGATGCCGCGGCTGCCGGTGGTCTTGGCGTACGTCGGCATCCCAAGCCCCCCCAGCGTCTCGTTCACGACGTGCGCCGTCTCGATGACCTGCGCGAAGCCGACGTCCTCGCCGGGGTCGAGATCGAAGTGCAGGTAGTCCGGGCGATCGACGTCGTCGCAGCGGGCGTACCACTCGTTGAGGTCGATGCAGCCGAGATTGATGACCCAGAGCAGCGCCGCGAGGTCGTTGATCATCGGGAAGTCGATGACGTTGCCCGACGAGTGCTCGATCGAGCACGTCTCCAGCCACTCCGGCCGCGGATTGGGCGTGCGCTTCATGAAGAAGAAGTCGCCGGTCGCGCCGTTGGGATAGCGCTTCATCACCATCGCGCGGTCCCGGATGTGCGGCAGGAGGACCGGCGCCATGCCGGCGTAGTACCGCACGAGGTCGCCCTTCGTGATGCCTTCGTCGGGCCAGAAGACTTTCCTCAGATTCGTGAGCTTGACGCGACGGTCGCCGACCGCCAGCTCAACGTCGTCGACGTCGCGCGGAATCTCGACGACGCCGACCGCGCGCGCGGTGCCGGTGCGGCTACTGACGGCCGGATGGTAGTCGCGGGTGGCGGTGCCGGTCCGGCCCGCGTCGCGCATCGTGGTCGTATCGCCGCCCGGCGCGCGGCGCGCGGCCGTCTTCGCGCGCGGCTTCCGCGTTTCCGGCGTCGGCGATGGGCGGCGTCGCGCGGCGGCCCGTCGGGGCATCAGCGCACGGGTTCGGCCTGTCGTGGGCGTTGACGGCGCATCAGCGCACCGGCGCCAGGCGTGGCAAGCGAGGCGGGCGCGGCCCGTGGCGGACGGCGCCCGCGACTGGAACGTACTCGAGCTCGGCCTCGGCGCGCACCGAGCGAAGCAGCAAGCCGCCACGACTCATGTCGCCGCGACCGACGAACGCCGCGGGAAATGTCAGCCGCTCGCCGAACACCTGCAGGAGCGCCGCGACGTACTTGTCGGACGCGATGCTGCCGAGCAGCGTGACGCCGTCATCGGGCTGCAGCACAGCGGCCACCGCGCGCGCCGATGCCAGCAGCGGCTTGAGGTAGCGCTGGTTCTCGGCATGGATATCGACGCGCGCCGCCGCGCGCAGCCGCGCCAGCGTCACCGGCTCGTCGGGCGGCCGCAACCCCGCGTGCGGCGTGATGACCAGTGGCACGCCGAAGCGCGCGGCGTAGGTGAGCTTGCCTCGGAAATAGAGGCCGGAGACGAACGACATGACCTCGCCCAGCGGCACCCCGCCGCGCCCGCGCAGGCGACGCGCGAGATCGAATTTCGCCTGAGGGGAAAAGAGCAGCTGCGCGCGCTCGCCACCGCAGTTGGCGGGGGAGAGGAGAAAAACGCGGCGGCCGACCATTGGCTCCGGAGGCTTCAGATCACGGATCGCTGCAGTCGGCGCAATGACCGCAGCGGCCGCAGACGATCTTGCACTTGCGCTCTTCCATGGGCTCGCTACAGCGGGGGCACAAGCGCGGCGCGTCAGTGACCGGGAGGTGGCGCGTGGACGAAAGCCCTTTCGTCATGGCCCCCAGATTACACTCAGATATGCCCGAGTGGTCGGATCAAGAGTTCCTCCGGACGGTCTTCGAGGAGACGCGCGTGCTGCGCACTCCGCTGCGCGGCATCATCACCGGCTACCACGTGCTGCCCTACGTCCTGCTCGGCCCGCCGGAGTACGAGCGCACGTCTAAGACCGTCGAGGTCCGCGGCCGCATCAAGGTGTCGCCGCGCCTGGTGCTCGGCGGCGACTCGCCGACCTACGGTGAGATGTTCGGAGAGCGCGAGCTCATGGACGCGCGGATCGTGGCGCGCGTGTTCAGCTTCCGTTACGCGGCGCGCCTGTCGCTGGAGAGCGAGGACCTGGCGATTCGCCGCCACGACGCGGACCCCGGCACGCAGGTCGAGCGGGTGCTGGAGGAGCTGACACGACGCGAGGTGATCGACACGGCGGTGATCGCCTCGCCGGACGCGCGGTTTTATCCGGTCTCGCTCGACCGGTTTATCCGCGAGATCCTGGACCGGGAATTTCGAGAGTAGCGAGCAGCCGCGCGAGCGCCTCCGGGTCCACCGGCTTGACGAGGTGCGCGGCGAAGCCGGCCTCCTTGGCGCGCTGCTTGTCTTCCGGCTCGCTGTACCCGGTGAGCGCGATCATGACGGGCGGCTGCATCGGCAGCGTCTTCATCCGCCGCGCGACTTCGTGACCGTCGAAGCCGGGCAGCCCGATGTCGATGAGCGCGACGTTCGGCGCCTTCGTCCGGGCAAGCTCCAGCCCCTCCGTGCCATCGGCGGCGGTGTGCACTTCATAGCCATCGAGCTCGAGCAGGGCGCGGAGCGCCTCGCGGGCGTCGGCGTTGTCTTCGACCAGGAGGATCCGGGTCACGATCTCACCCTATCACGCGGGCCAAGGACCGCCGCGCCTTGACACTCCAAACACGCGGATGATATTTACTCATGCGCACTTACCTTCCAGGAGGCACTTCATGACGAAAGCACCGGCCGCGCTTGCGGTCGCGCTCGTGCTCGCCGTGGGGAGCGTCGTCCCGGCCACCGCGCAGGGACCGATCCGCATCGGCGCTTCGCTCTCGCTCACGGGCACGTATGCCAAGCTCGGCAAGAACCAGCACGAAGGCTATCAGCTCTGCGAAAAGGATCTGAACGCGAAGGGCGGCCTGCTCGGCCGCAAGATCCAGTTCGTCGTCTACGACGACCAGTCGATGCCGGCCACGGCGGTGCGGCTCTACGAAAAGCTCATCACCGAGGACAAGGTCGACGCCATCATGGGTCCCTACTCGTCGCCGGTCACCGAGGCGGCGGTCAACGTCACCGAAAAGTACAAGAAGGTGATGGTGGCGCCGCTCGCCGCGACGACGTCGATCTTCAAGAAGGGCCGCAAGTACATCTTCATGGTGATCTCGCCCGCCGAGGTCTACCTCGAGGGCCTGATCGACATGGCGGCCAAGCGGGGCCTCAAGACCGTTGCCGTCGTCAATGAGGACACGCTCTTCTCGAAGGCCGCCGCCGCCGGCGCCGTCGAGCTGGCGAAGAAGAAGGGGATGCAGGTCGTCTTCCAGGAGGCCTATCCCAAGGGCAACACGGACTTCTCCGCGCTCCTGACCAAGCTCAAAGCCGCCAACGCCGACGCGCTGGCCGCCGCCACGTACTTCGACGACGCGGTAGCGCTCACCCGCCAGATGAAGGAGCTGAACGTCAATCCCAAGATGTACGGCGTCACCGTCGGCGGTGACCTGCCCGAGTTCTACGACACGCTCAAGCAGAACGCCGAGTACATCTACGGCGCCACGCAGTGGGAGCACACGCTGCCGTATCCCGGCAACCAGGAGTGGTTCGACACGTACAAGAAGGAGTTCGGCCACGAGCCGTCCTATCATTCGGCGGCCGGCTACGCGGGCTGCCTGATCTACGCCGAGGCAGCGAAGCGCGCCAACAGCCTGGACGCCGACCGCGTGCGCGAGCAGCTGCTCAAGCTCGAGATGCGCACGATCTTCGGCGACTATAAGGTCGACGCGGACGGCTTCCAGGTCGCCCACAAGATGATCACCTTCCAGTGGCAGAAGGAGAAGAAGGCGACCGTCTGGCCCGAGGATCTCGCCCAGGGCAAGCCCCAGTTCCCCACGCCGCCCTGGACCAGCCGCTAGCTCACGCCACCCGAGCATCGTCGACGTGAACGTCGTCGTCACTCCGGCGATGCTCGGGCAGGTCATCGTCTCCGGCATTCTGGCCGGCAGTCTGTACGCGATGGTCGCCCTGGGGCTCGGCCTGATCTTCGGCGTCATGCGGGTCATCAACATCGCCCACGGGCCGCTGCTGATGCTCGGCGCCTACACCACGTACTTTCTGACCACGCGTGCCGGCCTCAATCCCTTCCTCACGGTGCCGATCGCGATGGCGGCGCTCTTCGTCGTCGGCCTTCTGTTGCAGCGCACGCTGGTCTTCCGCGTGGTGGACGCGCCTGAGCTGTCATCGCTGTTACTGACGTTCGGCATCTCCATCGCGCTGGTGAATCTGGCGCAGCTCGCCTTCACGTCCGATCTGCGCGCCGTGGAGTACATCACCGGCGCCTGGGTCGTCGGCGGGCTGGCGTTCTCCCGGCCGCGAGTGATCGCGTTCGCGTTTGCCGCGGCGGTGACCGCGCTGTCATTCGTGCTGCTCAAGCGCACGCGCCTGGGCAAAGCCATCCGGGCCACCTCGCAGAGCCGCGAGGTGGCGATGGTGTGCGGCGTCGACGTCGCGCGCATCCACATGCTGACGTTCGGCTTTGCTTCTGCGCTGGCGGCCGCCGGCGGCGCGCTGCTCGCGGTGATCGTCGCCATCCAGCCCGAGATGGGCGGCGTGTGGACGTTCAAGTCGTTCCTGGTCATCGTGCTCGGCGGCGCCGGAAACTACCCGGGTGCCCTCGTCGGCGGCCTGCTGCTGGGCCTCGTCGAGCAGGTCGCCTCGCTGTTTCTCACCACCCAGCTATCCGAAGTGGTGGCCTACGTGCTCCTCGTGCTCGTGCTGCTGGTCCGGCCGAGCGGGCTGCTCGGCGGCCGCCAGACGTGACGGGCCTCCTCGTCGCGGGCCTGCTCGTCGTGCTCGCCGCGCTGGCGAGCTATCCGCTGATCGGCAGCGGCTACGGCGTCCGCTCGGTGCAGCAGATCTTCATGTGGATCGCGCTCGCTGGCTCCTGGAACCTCATCTCCGGGCTCACCGGCTACGTGTCGTTTGGCCACGTCGCGTTCTTCGGCGCCGGCGCCTACGCGGGCGCGATCCTGGTCGCGAGCGCGGGGTGGCCGTGGCCGGTGGCGGCGCTGGCCGGCGGCGCCGCGGCCGTCGTGCTCGCCGTCGTCATCGGCTACCCGTGCCTGCGGCTCAAAGGGCCGTACTTCGCGATTTCGATGCTTGGCCTCAACGAGGTGCTCCGCGCGCTCGTGTCGTACTTCGAGGGGCTGACCGGCGGCGGCAACGGACTGTCGCTGCCCACGCTGGACGCCAGCGTGCCGATCTATTACGTCATGGGCGTGCTCGCGCTGGCGGTGACGGCAATGTCGTGGCTCATCGTCACCTCACGCTTCGGACTGCGCCTCATGACGATCCGCGAGGACGAGCTGGCGGCCGAGGCGATGGGCATCGACACGTTTCATCACAAGCTCGCTGCGCTGCTGCTGTCGGCCGCCGGGCCGGGCGTCGCGGGCGCCCTGACCGCGCGCGATCAAGGCTACATCGAGCCGATCAGCGTGTTTCCGCTGGCCATCACGGTCACGATGATCGTGATGGCGCTGTTCGGCGGCAAGGGCACGGTGTTCGGGCCGGTGCTGGGTGCCGTCGTCCTGTTCGTCGCGCAGGAGATCGTGTGGGCGCGCTATCCGTACGTGCACCCGCTGCTCTTTGGCGCCATCATCATCGCGGTGGTGCTGCTGATGCCGCGTGGCGTGCTGGGCTTGCTCCAGCAGCGCTATCGGTTGCCGAGGACGATCTGATGCGCGCCGCCTTCGTCGTCGTCGTCGCAGCGTTCGGTCTCCTCGCCGTCGTGCTCGTCGTGCTCTCGCTGCACTGGCCCCTGATCCAGGACGCGCCGGTGATGCACTACATCGCCTGGCGGATCGGTGAGGGTGACGTGCCGTATCGCGACCTCTACGACATCAACCAGCCGGGCGTCTACGTCCTGCACCTGGCGCTGCTGCGCACGCTCGGCGCGGGCGACGGGGCGTGGCGCGCGTTCGACCTCGGCTGGCTGGCCCTGACGTCGGCGGCGCTCGGCCTGCTCGCCTCGCGCTGGGGCGCGGTCGCCGCCGCCGGCGCGGCGCTCGCCTTTGCCGCCTACCACGTGGCGGGCGGCGCGTGGCAGGCGGGCCAGCGCGACTTCCTGCTGTGCGTGTTTCTCGTCGCGGGCGCGGTCGGGATCGTGCGCTGGCTCGAGGGCCGCGGCGGTGCGTGGAGTCTCGCGGCGGGCGGCCTCGCCCTCGGCGCGGGTATCGGTATCAAACCGTACGCGGTGTTGTTCGCGGCCGCGCTCGGCGTGATCGTGGTCGTGGCCGCCGCGCGACGTGGCAACGCGGTCGACGCGCTGCGCTCGATCGGGGCCTACGCCGCAGGGATCGCCATCGTGCCCGCCGCGCTGGGGATCTGGCTGGCGCTGGCCGGCGGGCTGCGCGCGTGGGTCGACATCATCTTTGGTTATGCGCTGCCGGTGTACGGCCATCTCGGGCGCTCGGCGCCGTGGCTCGGGCACCGCTGGCTCGGCTGGTGGCCGCTCGGTCTCGCCGCCGTCGGCTCGCTCGTCGCCGCCGTGGCGACGCGACGCGCCGACGCACGGCATCTCGTGGCCGCGGTCGGGCTCGGCTACGGACTCGTGCACTACGTCGGCCAGTCCAAGGGCTCCGAATACCACCTCTATCCGCTCGCGGCGTTCGTCTGCGTGCTCGCGTTCTCGGCCTTGGCGCCGTCGTTCGCCTCAGAGCGCGCGTGGCTCGGGGTGCCGCTGGTCGTCGCGCTGGCGGCGGCGCTGGTGCTCCTCACGACCAAGGGGCTCGAGGCCTCGGATGCGCCCTGGATCTGGGACAAGGAGCGTCGCGTACGGGTGCTCGCCGACGATCTTCGCCGCGGCGTGCAGCCGGGCGACACGGTGCAGGTGCTCGACATCGCCGACGGTGGGCTGCACGCGCTGCTGCGTCTGGGCCTGCGGCAGCCGACACGCTTCGTCTACGACATCTTCTTCTTCTACGAGGCGAACCGTCCGGTCGTGCGCGCGATGCGCGACGAGTTCATGGCCGCGCTCGAGGCCCGGCCGCCGCGGTTCATCGTGCTCATGCGGGGCTGGCCGTCCGGCGACTACGACCGCATCCGATACTTTCCCGCGCTGGCCGAGCTGCTCGCGCGCCGCTACGATGTCGTCGTCACGCGCGAAGGGCATCGGCTTTACGCTAGGCGGGCAGGCGGCTGAGCCGGATGCCGCCCGTGCTCGCGGTCGAAGGCGTGCGCAAGAGCTTCGGCGGCGTCGCCGCCGTGAACAACGTCTCCCTCGCGCTCGAGCCCGGGCGCATCTACGGACTCATCGGTCCCAACGGCTCCGGCAAGACGACGCTGTTCAATTGCATCACCGGCATCGAGCGGCTCGACGCCGGGCGCGTGAGCTTTCGCGGCGAGCGGATCGACGGGCTCAAGCCGTGGCAGGTCGCGCGGCGCGGGATCGGCCGCACGTTCCAGGTGATCCGCGTGTTCCCGGAGCTGACCGCGCTCGAAAACCTGCTCGTCGTCACGCGCGGCGCGCGCGCGGACGCCGAGCGGCGGGGGCGCGAGCTGCTCGAGTTCGTGCGCCTGGGCGGGCTGGCCGGCGAGTACGCGGGCAATCTCTCGTATGGCCAGCAGAAGCTCGTCGAGTTCGTGCGCACGCTCATGACCGACCCGACGCTGATCCTGCTCGACGAGCCGGCCGCCGGCGTCAACCGTACGCTTCTGAACGATCTGCTCGACGCGGTGGCGCGGCTGCGCGACGCAGGTAAGACCGTCCTGCTCGTCGAGCACGATATGAAAGTCGTCATGGGCCTGTGCGAGACCGTGTTCGTGCTCGATCACGGGGAAAAGATCGCCGAAGGGCCGCCGGGCGCCATCCAGGCCGACGAGCGGGTCATTGAAGCGTACTTCGGTCGCTAGCGCGCTCGTCGTCGCGGGCTTCGGCGCGTTCGCTGCGCTCATCGCCTGGCGCTCGCTCGGCTGGCCGCTCATCCACGACGTCGCGCTGATGCACTACGCCGCCTGGCGGATCGGTGACGGCGCGACGCCGTACCGCGATCTCTTCGACATGAACCAGCCCGGGACGTACCTCTTGCATCTGGCAGTGCTGCGCACGCTGGGCGGCGGCGATCTCGCGTGGCGGCTGTTCGATCTCGCATGGCTGGCGGCCACGGTCGCCGCCATCGCGGCCTTCACCGCACGCTGGGGCGCGCTCGCCTCCGCGGCCGGCGCGGTCGTGTTCGCGACGTACCATCTGGCCGGCGGCGCCTGGCAGGCGGGCCAGCGCGACTTCCTGCTGTGCGCGTTTCTCCTCGCCGGCGCGCTCGGCGTCGCGCGTTGGCTGGAGGGCGGGCGGTGGGTCAATCTCCTGTGCTCGGGCGCCGCCCTCGGCGCCGGCATCACGGTGAAACCGCACGCCGCGCTCTTCGCCGGCGCGCTGGCCGCCGTCGTCGCAGTCGCCGCGGTGCGCGCGTGCGGTGTGGTGAGCGCGGCGACACTGAGCGCGGTCTTCCTGGTGGCGACGGCCGCGGCGCCGCTCGCAGTGCTCGGCTGGCTGGGCGCTTCCGGCGGCTTGTCCGCGTGGTGGGAGATCGTCACGGGCTACCTGATCCCGCTCTACTCACGGCTCGGCCGCGCATCGGAGTGGGCCGTCTATCGCTGGCACGCGTGGGTTCCGATCGCGCTCGGCGTCACGCTCTCGCTCGCGAGCGTGGTCACGCGGCGCGGCCTCGGCGCGCGGCACGTCATCGCCGTCCTCGGTCTCGGCTACGGGATCGTGCACTACGTCGGGCAGGGCAAGGGCTGGGAATACCATCTCTATCCGCTCGCCGCGTTCGCCTCGGTGCTGCTGGCCGCCGAGCTCCCCACGGCCCTCGCCGCGCGCCGCCGCCTCGTGGCCGGTGCGCTCGGCGGCGTGCTCGCGGCATCGCTGCTGCTGCTCGGCGCCAAGGCGCTCGAGGCCGCGCCGGCGCACTTCTGGTGGGCGCGGGCGGCGATCGTCGCCGCGCTCGAGGCGGACCTCGCGCCGCGTCTGGCGCCCGGCGACACCGTACAGGTGCTCGACACGACGATGGGCGGGCTCCATGCGCTGTTCCGGCTCCGCGTGCGACAGCCCACGCGGTTTCTCTACGACTTCCACTTCTTCCACGACGAGCACACACCGGTGGTGCAGGCGCTGCGTGTGGAGCTGATCCGCGATCTCGACGCGCATCCGCCGCGCGTGATCGTCGTGTTCGAGCGCGCCTGGCCCGCGGGCGGGTACGAACGGATCGAGCGCTTTCCCGCGCTCGCTGCGCGGCTCTCCGAGCGCTACGAGCTGGTGCTGACGCGCGCCGAGTACAGGCTCTATGCGAAACGACACGATTCGTAGCATCGTCCGCGCCTACGACGATCCGGTGGTGCGCGCCTATTGTTGGGCGCGCTTCCTCGTGCTGCGCCAGCGCTTCCTGGAGGAGATCGGACAGTACCTACCGGCGTCGGGAGCCGTGCTCGACATCGGCTGCGGCTTCGGGCTGTTCTCGCTCTACTATGCCGCGACGGCGCCCGGGCGTTTCGTGCGGGGGCTCGATCTGAGCGCGCGGCGCATCGCTATGGCGCGCCGGGCGGCGGGCCGCCTCGGGATCGACAACGTCTCCTACGAGCAAGGCGACGCGCGTGACTTCAAGGGCGACAGCGGGGTCGCCGCCGTCTACATGCTGGACATCGTCCACCACGTGCCGCCGGCGACCGTGCCGCCGCTGCTCGCGCAGCTGAGGCGGTGTCTGGCGCCGGGCGGGCTGCTGATCGTCAAGGACGTCGACACGCGGCCGGCGCCCAAGCGCTGGTTCACGTGGACGCTGGACCGGCTCATGGACCCGCGAACGCCGGTGCATTACTGGAGCGCCGAAGCGCTCACCGCGGCGCTGGAGCGCGCGCGCTTCGGCGTGCGCCGGCACCTGATGGTCGACGTGCTGCCGTACCCGCACGTGCTCTATATCTGCGAGGCGCGGTCGTGACGCGGCGCTGCGAGGCGCGGTCGTGACGATGACGCCGCTGCTCGTCGCGCACGGTCTCACCGGCGGCTACGGCAAGATCGACATCCTGCACGACGTCTCGCTGGAGGTGCAGACCGGCGAGATCGTCAGCATCATCGGCCCCAATGGCGCGGGCAAGTCGACCGCGTTCAAAACGATCGTCGGCTTCCTGCGGCCGCGGGAGGGCCGCGTGATCTTCAACGGCGAAGAGATCACCGGGCTGCGACCCGACCTGGTCCTGCGCCGCGGCCTGGCCTACGTGCCGCAGGGCCGGATCGTGTTTCCCCAGATGACGGTGCTGGAAAACCTCGAGATGGGTGCCTACACCGAGCGCGATCCGCCGCGCGTGCGGGCCGCACTCGAGCGCGTGTACGCGCTGTTTCCGATTCTCGGCGAGCGCCGCCGTCAGAAGGCCGGCACGATGTCCGGCGGCGAGCAGCAGATGGTCGCGATCGCGCGCGCGCTCATGACCTCACCGCGGCTGATTCTGCTCGACGAGCCCTCGCTCGGCCTGTCGCCGAAGTTCGTCACGCTGATCTTCGACAAGCTGGTCGAGATGAAGCGCGGCGGCTTCACGCTGATGCTCGTCGAGCAGAACGCGACGCGCGCGCTCGGCATCGCCGACCGCGGCTATGTGCTCGAACTCGGCAAGAACCGATTCGAAGGCCCCGGCCAGCGCTTGCTCGGCGATCCCGAGGTCAAGCGGCTGTATCTGGGCGGGTAAGGGGAATTAGTAAATGGTGGAGCTGAGGGGATTCGAACCCCTGACCCCAAGACTGCCAGCCTTGTGCTCTCCCAACTGAGCTACAGCCCCACGCGAAGTGTCACGGTACAGGCGCGGCGACGATGCTGTCAAGAAAGGTAGTGGTGGGGGCGAGGGGATTTGAACCCCTACGCCCTTTCGGGCAGCCGATTTTGAGTCGGCATCGTCTGCCGGGTTCCGACACGCCCCCGCTCAAGAATACGTTCGATACGACTAAAAGGAAAACCAAACGGTTGGGCCTCCTGCACACGAGGCTCCGCGTTGTTCTGTGGGTCGTAAATCCAGCCAACTCGTGGGCGCCCGGTCGCACGCGCGGTTGCATAACCCAGTGGCGTGAGAAAGCGGCCCGCGATGATGCGTTTCCGCTCAAGGCATGGAAGATTCGGAGCGTGGTACATCCAACGGAGAAGCCTCAGCGACTGCGCTTTCGCGTAACAGAGCTTCCATATCGGATTCTTGCTTGGCGCCCGCCGTGCCGTCACTGACCCGACTATGCCGAGCATCCGAAGAGTACTTGCTTGAAGCCATTCGATGAATAGCCGACTCGCAGAGACGATGGACACGTAAAGACGGTCATAGACATAGCGTTCGTCTTTCGCGACGTGATAGCGATCCACGTAGGTGACAATTGATCCGTCGCCGTCGATGCATCCACGAAAAAAGTCCGCGAAATATTCATCGGGAATCCCCAGTGCTCCCAGCGTGAGGCTTTTCGCCGGGGTCAAGCCGACCTTTCGCAGCCAGTCGTAAAACGCCTTATCGCGCCATGCGAGATGATGACATCTATTGCTGTAGCCGCCCCGATGCGGCTTGATGGGATTCGGAAGGTCAAGACAGCGTCGAACAGTCTCGAGCAAGTCGACATCCCTCGATACGGTCGAGAGTGCCGCTTTCTTTCGTCCGAGATTGCCGTCTGTAGCGAGGAGCCCGACGACATATGCAACGTTGGCCGACCAGCCTGCGAACGCTGCGCCGCGTGCGAGACGCATTCGGCCGGGCGCGGGTCCCCGACGCCGCGCCGGAATGCGGAACCGGATCAGTTGCCGCCTTACTGTGCTTGGGCCGCACCCGACCAGTCGAGCAATGTCGATCATCGAGCGCGTTTCGTCGAGGTAGAGACGTCTCAGTGTGACGGCGTCGAGGAATACGCAGTAGGGATACATCCCCGACCGTCCCGCCGCGCCTGACCGTCCGTCAATGTCCAATCTTTCAGACACCCCGCGGGGTGTCCGACAACGGCGAATCATCCGTAGATCTGCGTAGTCCGCCGCCGCCAGCCCCGAAGCCAGCCGGCGGAAACCCGCGCGATTTCCTGCGCATTGATTTTGACGGTGTCTTGACGACCCCCCGCCTGTTATCTACACTTTGGGCTCCCGATTCCGTGCCCGCTTCGGGCGGCGTCGACGCAGTGGTGAGGGCAGACGGGTTTGGACGACGCACAGGTCCGTGAACGGGTGCGGGGACTGCTCGCATCCGGCCGACTCCCCGGAGATGACCCGGTAAAGCTGTGGGCCGGCCCCAGCATGGCGAAGCTGTGCGCATGCTGCGGCGAAATCATCAGCACGGCGACCGAGTACGAGCTCGATTTCAGTGGTACCCTCACGATCCTGTTGCACCCTCGCTGCTACGCGATCTGGAACGAGGAACGCAAGCGCATGACCGACGACCGCCGCCGCGACCGACCCTCCCAGGCGTCGGGCCTCTGATCGATGGGTGAGCGCTCGTTCGCCGAGGACGTCAAACAGCTCGGCTACGGGCAGGGACAGGTCCTCAGAGGCGAGGGCATCCTCGCCATCACCAAGGCGCTGCTGCAGTCCGGGGTCAGCTACGTCGGCGGCTATCCGGGCGCGCCGATCTCCCACCTGCTCGACGTGCTGGCCGACGCCAACGAGTCGCTGCTCAAGCCGCTCGGGATCTATTTCGAGCTGTCGGGCAGCGAGGCCGCCGCGGCCGCGCTGCTGGGCGCCTCCATCAACTACCCGATGCGCGGCGCCGTGACGTGGAAGTCGGTCGTCGGCACCAACGTGGCGTCCGACGCGCTTTCGCACGTCGCCTCCGCCGGAGTGTTGGGCGGCGCGCTCGTGGTGATCGGCGAAGACTACGGTGAGGGGGCCTCGATTCTTCAGGAGCGCACCCACTCGGCGGCGCTGAAGTCGTCGGTGCCGCTGCTCGACCCGCGCAATACGCTGCAGTCGTTCGCGCGGTTCGTCGAGGAGGGATTCGGGCTCTCCGAAGCCTGCAACGAGCCCGTCTTCTTCTCCATCCGCATCCGCGCCTGCCACATGCGCGGCACCCTGGCCTGCCGCGACAACGTCCGGCCGGCGATCAGCATGCGCTCGCCGCTCGAGGCGCCATCGTTCAGCATCGAGCGCATCAACTTGCCGCCGTTCACGTACGCGATGGAGGCGAAGAAGTTCGAACAGCGCCTGCCCGCCGCGCGCCGCTACATCGTCGAGCGCGGGCTCAACGAGCACCAGGCCGGCCCGGAATCGCACCTCGGGATCGTGATGCAGGGCGGGCTCTGGAACACCACCGTCCGCGGGCTACACCTGCTCGGCCTCGCCGACGTCCGCGGCCAGTCCGCGGTGCCGCTGCTGATCCTCAACGCGATCCATCCGCTGGTGCCGGAAGAGCTGCTGCGCTTCCTGCGCGGCAAGAAGCGCGTGCTGGTGGTCGAGGAGGGGATGCCGAACTACATCGAGCGCGAGCTCAAAGCGCTCGCGCACGAGGCGCGGCTGGATGTCGAAATCGGCGGCAAGGAGTTCTTTTCGCCGCACGGCGAGTATGTCCCCGCGCTGGTGATCGGCGGGCTGCGCAAATTCCTCGTCTCGGCGAACCCGACGGCGCAGTCGACCACCGCCATCGAAGACCGCTATGCGGCGCTGACCGCTCACCGCGAGACCGTCCGGACGGCGCTCCCCGAGCCGGTGTCCAAGCGGCCGCCGTCCTTCTGCACCGGATGCCCGGAGCGGCCGGTCTTCAGCGCGATGAAGATCCTGAGAACGAAGGAGCCGTCCGTCGGCGACACGCACGTGTCGGCCGACATCGGCTGCCACACGTTCTCGACGCAGGCGCCGTTCAACGTGGGCAACTCGGTGCTCGGTTACGGCATGGGGCTCGCGTCGTCGAGCGCGGTGGCGCCGCTGTTCGGCAAGCGCGTCGTCTCCGTCATGGGCGACGGCGGCTTCTGGCACAACGGCCTCACCAACGGCGTGGCCAACGCGATGTACAACCGGCAGGACTCCGTGCTCGTGATCCTCGACAACTTCTACACGTCGGCGACGGGCCAGCACCACAATCCGTCCACCGGCACCAACGCGCGCAAAGAGCCGACCGGGATGACGATCCCCCAGGCCCTTCGCGGGGTCGGGGTGTCGTGGATCCGGACCGTCGACTCCTACGACATTCCCAAGATGCTCGGGACGCTGCGCGCCGCGCTGACGACGCGTGCGAAGGGCCTGAAAGTGGTCATCGCACGCGGCGAGTGCCAGCTCGAGCGCCAGCGGCGGCTCCGACCGCAACAGCGCGCGCGGCTCGCGGCGGGCGACACGGTCGTGCAGCCGCGCTTCGGCGTCGACCCCGACGTCTGCACCGGCGACCACTCGTGCATGCGCTTCAACGGCTGTCCCTCGCTGACCCTGCGCGAGAGCCCGGATCCGCTGCGCGAGGACCCGATCGCCCACGTCGACGAGACGTGCGTGGGCTGCGGCGTGTGCGGCGACGTCGCGCACGCGGCTGTCCTGTGTCCGTCGTTCTATCAGGTGCGCGTCGTGGCGAATCCTGGCGCGTGGACGCGCCTGGTCGATCGGGTGCGTCGCGCGGTCATCGGCGCGCTGGCCCCCGCGTGACCGCGGGTACGGGGACCGCCACCGGCTCGGCTGTCCTCTCGCTGTTGATCCCCGCCGTCGGTGGCCAGGGCGGCGGCGTTCTCTCAGAGTGGATTGTCGACGCGGCCGGGCTCGACGGCTACCGCGTGCACGGCACATCGATTCCCGGCGTCGCGCAGCGAACCGGCTCGACGACCTATTACGTCGAGCTGCTGACCGATCGCAGCGCCACGGAAGACCCGGCGTTCTCGCTGTATCCCGTCCCCGGCGCGCTCGACGTGCTGGTCGCCCCGGAATATCTCGAAGTCGCGCGGATGATCGAGTCGGGATTCGTGTCGCCGGCTCGCACGACGGTGGTCTGCAGCACGCACCGGCTCTATACGATTCACGAGAAAACCGCCACCGGCCACGCGATCTACCCACGCGAGCGGCTGGACGCGCTGGCGCGCGCCACGGCGCGGCGGCTCGTCGCGTTCGACGCCCTGACGGTCGCCCGCGAGCGCGGCACCGAGGTCAACGCGGTGCTCCTCGGCGCGCTCGCCGGCAGTGGCGCGCTGCCCGTCAGCGCCGAGGCATTTCGCAAGGCGATCGAGGCACGCGGCGTCGGTGTCGCCGCGAACCTCAAAGGCTTCGACGTCGGCTTCGAGCTCGCCCGGGCCGCCGCCGCCGACGGCCGAACTGCTGCAACACATACCGACGCGCCCGTACATGAGCGACCGCAGCAACTTACGGCCTTCGCCGACGACGTGGCCGCATTGCCCGCGTCGCTCCGCGCCGTCATCGAGCACGCGCTCCCGCGCCTGGTCGACTATCAAGACGAGGGCTACGCGCGCCGATATCTCACGCGGCTGGCGCCGTTCGTGAAGCACGACGTCCTCGGCGTCATCGTCGCCCGCCATCTGGCCACCTGGATGACGTACGAAGACGCGATCCGCGTGGCACAGGCCAAGACCCGCGCCTCACGCTTCGCCCGCATCCGCGGCGAGACCCGTGCCGGCGACGCGGTGGTCGAGGTCACCGATTACCTCAAGCCCGATCTGGACGAGATCTGGGGCATCCTGCCGTACCGCCTGGTGGCGCCGTTTGCCCGTTGGGCAGAGCGGCGGTGGCCGCACGGGCGGCCGACGCTCGGCCAGCACGTCCGCACGACGACCGTCACGGGATATCTGAGAGTCTGGCTTCTCGCCCGGCTGCGCGGGCTGCGTCCCGTCTCATGGCGGGCGCGGGTCGAGAACGAGCGGATCGAACGCTGGCTCGCCGCCGTGACGCGCGCGCTCGCTTGGGACGAGGCGCTGGCGAGTGAGATCGCGCGGCTCGCCCGCCTGGTGAAGGGCTACGGCGACGTGCGGCGGCGGCTGGTGGCGCTGTTCGACAGCGGACTCGCGCTAGCGCTGCAGGTCGGCGAAGCCGAGGCGCGCCGCGGCGCGGGCTGCCCGATCGCGACGGGCCTGACGGAGCGGTTCCGGATGCTCGTGCTCGAGGGACCGGATGGCGAGGCTCGCGCGGCGGCGTTGGCCACGGCCGTGGGCACGCGCGCCGCCGCCGGCGACCTCGAGGGCGCGCAGGCGCTCCTGGCGCCGCAGCCCGTCGGACGCTAGCGCGGGACGTCCAGCTCCAGACCCAGCCGCGATAGCGCGACGCACGCGTCGCGCCGATACTCGATGCTGGCCATCATCGGAGTCTGTCGGACCACTTCTTTGATCCGATACGCGCATGCGACGTTCTGCCAGGTACGTGCTTGCTGACGCTGCTCGTATCCCCACGCGACGGGCAGGACAATCAGAGTGATCAGCGCGGCGATGCCCATGATCTTCAGCGCGGTCTCGACTTCGGAGCGAAAGAATCGCATATCGACTGCCTCCACGCACTGAGCAGCGAGTAGCATTTCCGCTGCCACACCGCGACCTCGCAAATCGCGATGAAGTCGCGCTCCACGCTCTGCGGTCGGCGTCAAGCCATCGACAGGCTGGGTAGTCAGGGCAAGGGCGTCGCGAGAATGTCCAACAGATTTCCCGGCAGGGTGAATCTCAGCGCGGGATTTTCAAAGCTGAGACACGGGCGAGTCTCAGCGGGTGAGGCGGTGAACGAGCTCTCCGAGGCGGCGCGCCTCGTGTCCGGGCAGATTGACGAAGGACAGCGCGGCGCCGTCGGCGCCGGTGCGCAGCACGAGCGAGATGACTTCGAGCTGGCCGCCCTCGTCGGGCGGCGTGAACGCGCACTTGATGGCCATACCAGTGGACAGCGGGGCCTCTGTCGTGACCCGCATCCCGTTGGCCGAAAGCTCGACACAGGTCGCGCTCCACGAGGCGCCGCGGTACTCGTGCAGGGTGACGGCCAGCTCGACGCGGGCGCGCGGCGACTGCCGGCGCTCCGCGTGGCGTGCCTGATCGTCGCGCATGCGGTTGATCGCGTGCGGCTCCAGAAAGAACAGCACGTCGTGCAGACGCTCGAGCGGCACGGGCTTGCCGACGAAGTCCAGAGCGCCGAGCCGCAGGCACTCGCGCGCCTGGCTCTCGCTGACCACGCCCGAGACGGCGACGATCGGCAGACCCGATTCGCGCACCGGGCGCAGCTGCATGAAGTCCAGGCCGCTCATGCCGGGGAGCTGGATGTCGAGGATGATCGCGTCGGGGCGCTCGGTCTGCAGCTTGCCGAGGGCGGCCTCCGCGCTTCGGACGAGGACCGCCTGGTGACCGAGCTCGCTCAGAAAGTCGCGGAAAACTTCGCCGAGGTCGGTCTCGTCCTCGACCACCAGGACGCGCATTGGCAGGCCGAGCTTATCACGAAGGGGGCGACGGCCGAGACGGCCGCGCGAGCACCGGCGCGGTGTCGCCCGCGAGGCGCCCGGTTTCGCCCGCGAGGCGCCCGGTGTCGCCCGCGAGGCGCCCGGTTTCGCCCGCGAGGCGCCCGCCCGAGAAGAACGTCGCCCAGAACCCGGCCGGGGCGGGGGCGAAGTCCTCGCGCCCCAACAGTCGCTGGGCGTCGAAACGGTGGGCGAGGCGGTACGTGAAGCTGTAGAAGGCGACGATGGAGCGCGGTGTGATCTCGCCGTTGAAGGTGAGATCGAGCGCCAGGTGCAGGGTGGCGCCCCACAGGTACGCCGTCAGCCACAGCCAGCCGTTCCACCACGCGAGCAGTCCGAGAAGGGCGAATAGCTCGTAGGAATGCAGCACCAGCACGGCCCAGCGCATCCGGCCCTCGACGTAGTGGCGCAGAAACGCGCCCGGAGTCAGCCGGCGATTGCGCTCGAACAGCACGTAGTCCGCGGCGTGATCGAGATCGATCAAGAATCCGCCAGCGGCCACGCCTGCCGTTGCGGTCCACGACCCGGTCAGCGCCGCGGTACCGGCGCAGGCGATGGCAGTCGTAATGAGATGGCCTCCGGGACTCACGGGAGACCTCCTATCGCAACGAGCGTGCCGCGCCGGAAGCGCTGCGGCGAGCCGCCACCTCCAGCTTTCGATGCGCATGGACGTGCTCGAAATGTGGCGCCGACTTCCGGTCCGACCACTGCTGCTATATACTCGGCTTCCGGAGCGATTTCCCAGAGGAGGAGACGGGTGTCGGGGTATGTCTCGGTGGCGATCTTCACGGTGCTCATCGTCGCGTTCGGCGTGGGCTCCCTGGCGATCGCTCGGCTGCTCCGGCCGAGCCGGCCGGACATCGTGAAGCTGATGAATTACGAATGCGGGGCCGAGCCGTTCGGCCCGGCCTGGGTACGCTTCCCCGTCGGATTTTACCTCGTGGCGCTCGTTTTCATCGTATTCGATGCGCTCGCCGTGTTCCTGGTGCCGTGGCTGCTCGTGCTCGCACCGTTGGGACTGCCGGCGTTCTGGGGGATGGCGGGCTTCGTGGGCATCATCGCGCTCGGCTGGCTATATGCCTATCGCGAGGGGGTACTGGAGTGGAAGTGAAGCCGCCGGTTCCGCAGATTCCGCCACCGGTGTGGACCGAGTTCAAGGACCTTCAGGAGTTCGAGAAGTACCGGCAGCATCGAGCCGACGACGACAAGACCTCCAACGCGCTGACGTCGATCGCCGACGCCATCCACCATATGCCGGGCGGCTGGATCGTGACCACCAGCACCGACAAGATCTTCAACTGGGCGCGCAAGTCGTCGATCTGGCCGGTGACCTTCGGTCTCGCCTGCTGCGCGATCGAGATGATGGCCACGTTCGCCTCGCGCTTCGACGTCGAGCGGTTCGGGATGGTGCCGTGGGCGTCACCGCGCCACTCCGATTTGATGATCGTGTCGGGCACGGTGACGATCAAGATGGCCCCGATGCTCAAGCGCATCTACGACCAGATGCCCGATCCGAAGTGGGTCGTCTCCATGGGTTCGTGCGCGAACTCCGGCGGACCGTTCCGCCATGGCTATCACGTCGTGAAGGGCGTGGATCGCGTGGTGCCCGTCGATGTCTACGTTCCCGGCTGCCCGCCCACACCGGACTCGCTGATGTACGGACTGCTGAAGCTTCAGGAGCAGGTGGCGCACTTTCAGAAGACTGGCGAGCGCGTCCCCGCAGCCGTCGAAACGAAGTGACGCCGCTGACCGCTGCCGACGCCGCCACGCGTCTCCGCGAGCAGTTCGCCGTCGAGCCAGCGGTGGACGGCGCGCTTGTCTCCGTCTCGCTCGGGCTCGAGCAATGGCAGCCCGCCGCGCGATTCGCGCGCGAGCAGTTAGGCTGTCTCTTCTTCTCCTTTCTCACCGCTGTCGACTGGAAAGAGCAGGGGATGGAGATCCTCTGCCGCGTCGAAAACCTCGACGCGCGCGTCGCCGTGATGCTCCGCACCCGCCTGGCGCCCGGCGCCGACCGCTGTCCCACGCTCACCGGCGTCTGGCGCGGCGCCGACTGGATGGAGCGCGAGTGCTGGGACATGTTCGGCGTGCGGTTCGAG
>JBKOZH010000228.1:0-9036 GCA_046725765.1 Candidatus Methylomirabilota bacterium
CCGTGCACGCGCAGGATCGGCGGCTGTCCCGAGGTGATGTGCAGGTCGGAGGCGCCCGAGTCGAACATGAGCTTGAAGAAGGCGTCGAGCCTGGCCATGTATCGCTCCGTTTGGACGATCCACCGGGCTCGCCCGGCGCGAGAAGGGGACTAACCCACCCTAAGATGTCGCCGCGAGCGGCGTCAAGATTTTTCCCAGCGTACGGCGCGCGAGACGTGTGTGTTTTCGAGCTGTTACGGTTCGAGGACGGCGCCGCGCACGAACGCCGGGTCCTGATAGAGACGGTCGGCCATCACGGTCAGCATCGGGCTGAGCGCGAAGACGTCGGCGAACCTGGCGTGCAGCACGAAGCGCTGCTCGATGAGGCGCACGGCGTCTTTGACGTCGGCCAGCGTGACCGTATCGCGGCCGCGCCGGAGCGCCGTCAGCTTGGCCGCCCACTTGGTGAACGCGTACAGAACCAGCATCGTCTGGTAACCGCGGAAAACGCCGTGCAGCGGGGTGAGCGTCTTGCGAAAGATGACGTGGCGCCAGTACTCGCGCAGGAACTCGTCGATGTCGGGCGCTGTCGCGTCGAAGCGCACCGCCTGGACGGCCGCGATCTCAAACGGCGGGCCGCCGGTGATCCAGTCGGGCAGCCGGCCGCAGCCGCGGCGAAAGCGAAAGAAGTTCCGGTACAGCGTCCACACGAGCCCGAGCCGCGAGGGCCGCCGCCGGGAGAACTCGAGCCAGGTATAGAGCGGCGCGAGAGGCGTCAGGCGCGGCCGGCTCGGATAACGCGCCTGCGCGGCGACGGCGAGCACGCGGCGATAGCGATCGGCCTCGAGCTGGGCGAGTCCGCCGACCAGCGTCTCGGTCGGGGCACGGCCTTCGCGGCGCGCGCGCGCCTCGACCTGCGAAAGACCGACGCAGAGCGTGATCAGCACGCTGCCCGCCAGCAGCGCCGTCGGCAGCGTGCACTCGTCGTGGCCGAGCAGCGCCAGCAGCGCGGCCTCGATCGGCCGGTACTGCGCCCACGTGATGTCGACGGAGGCATACAGCACGAGCGGATCCGGCAGGCGCCGTACGCGCGTGCTGCCCACCAGCACCTCGCGGATCTCCGCCTGCTGCTCGGCGAGCGGACGTCCGCGGTGGGCGCGCACCGCCGTGCACGCGAACGACACGCCCACGGCCACGCCATCTGGCGTGTCGACGAACGAGTACGGAAACTCGCGGCACACCTGCGGCTTGGCCGGAGCGCCGAGACGCGTCTGGACGCCGCAGCGGGCGTCGGCCTCGAGGAACGCGCACGCGCCATCATCGCGGCGCGCGAACGTCGCGCGCTCGCCGCCGGGCAGCACGAAGGGCAGCGGCCGGAACTTCGGGCCCGGCGGCAGCGGCGGCGACAGTCGCGTCCAGTCCACCGCCTCCAGACGCGCGCGTGCGACGTCGTCGACGCCGATGAGCCAGTCCTGACGACAGCACGCCCCCGAGAGCTCGCAGGTGAAGACGACGTCGTCGGCGAGCAGCAGGCGCGTCACTCCGCCCACTCTGCGCGGCCGGTGCCCCGGAGGTCAAGCGCCGAACGCGGTAAGATGGCGCCCATGAGCCGATGGAGGATCGCGTGCGTCGTGGCCGCGCTGGCGTTGAGCCTGGCGCCGCCGACCGCCACGCCGTGGACGATGCCACCCGATCCGGTCAGCGCCGCGCGGGAATATCGCGCGAGCCTCGCGAACCTGCTGCCGTTCCGCGAGGACGCGGTCGCGCGCGCTCGCGAGACGCTGACGACGCGCCGCCGGCTTGCCGAAGAAGGCCTGATCGCCCGGCGCGACGCCGAGGCCGCCGAGGCGGCGCTCGCCGCAGCCGAGGCGGCGCTGGCGGCCACGCAGGCGGAGATCGCGCAGACCGAGCGAACTGAGGCCGAGGCCGCCGCCGCGGCGGTGCTCGCGTCGCTCCCCAAGCCGGCGCCCGGCGCGGCCACCGTCACGCCGACGCTGACGCTGTTCCGGGGCTCGCGTGAATGGTCCCTCGGCGCGGCGCTGACGAGCCTCGAGCAGTTCTTCGCGGACCGCTTCCGCCGCGCCCTGCCCGTCAGCGCCCTCGGCCAGACGCCGGTCCACGACCGCCTGGGCTTCGACCACCGCAACGCGCTGGACGTGGCCGTGCACCCCGACAGCGTCGAAGGCCAGGCGCTCGTGGCGTGGCTGCGGGCGCGCGGCGTGTCGTTCCTGGCCTTCCGCGGCCCGGTCGCCGGTGAGGCCACCGGCGCGCACGTGCACATCGGCGAGCCGTCCCCGCGTCTGTCCTCGCGCCCCGGCCCCGGATAACTCATGCCCGCCGCCGCGATCGATTGGCGCACCGTCGGCGACGACGCCGTCGAGCTGTTGCGCGCCTACCTCGCGATCGACACGACCAATCCGCCGGGCAACGAAATCGCCGGCGCGCGCTTCCTCGCGGATGTGCTCGGGCGCGCGGGCATCGAGAGCCGCACGATCGAGTCCGCGCCCGGCCGCGCCAACCTCGTGGCCCGCGTGCGCGGCGACGGCTCGCTGGGCGCGATCGTGCTGCACCATCACATCGACGTCGTTTACGCCGATCGCCGCTTCTGGACCGTCGACCCCTTCGGCGGCGAGATCCGGGACGGCTTCGTCTACGGCCGCGGTGCGATCGACATGAAATCGACCGGCATCCTGCAGCTAGCGGCGCTGCTCGCGCTCACGCGGGCCGGCGCGCGGCTCAAGCGAGACCTGATCTTTCTCGCGACGGCCGACGAGGAGGCCGGCAGCGCGTTCGGGGCACAGTTCATCGCCGCGACACATCCGGACTGGCTCGCCGGCGCGGAGTACGCGCTCTCCGAGCTCGGCGGCATCGAGATCGAGCCCCACAAGCGCGCGCCGTTCGGCTCCATCGTCATCTCGGAAAAGACGGGCTTGCCGCTCTCGCTCGTCGCGCGCGGCACGCCCGGCCACGGCTCGATGCCGTGGCCCGACACCGCGCCGCATCGCCTCATCAAGGCGCTCGCGCGGCTGCTCGCGGCCGAGCGTCCGCCGCGCGTGCTGCCCGAGGTGCAGGAATACTTCCGAGCGCTCGCGCGCGTGCTGCCGGCGGACGAGGCCCGCGGATTCGACGACCTCGCCGCCTCGCTGCGCGACCCCGCCTTCCGCGAGCGCTTCTTCGCTGACCGGCAGCACGCGGCGATGGTGCGGACGACGTTCGCGGTCAACATGCTGCGGGCCAGCCAGAAGATCAACGTCATCCCGCCGGAGGCGGTCGCCGACATCGATTGCCGCATGCTGGCGGGGGACGACCCCACGGAGATTCGCGACTGGGTCACGCGCGTCGTGGACGACGAGCACGTGCAGGTTCAGTTCGCGCGCGAGCCGAAAGTCCCGAACCTGTCGCCGCCCGACACGGAGATGTACAAGGCGCTGGCCGACACGCTCGCGCGCCGTGCGCCGGGCGCCGTCGTCGCGCCGGAGATCCTCGTGGCGTTCACCGACAGCTGGGTGTTTCGCCGGATGGGGCTGCAGGCCTACGGCTGGAGTCCGTTCATCCTCGACGAGGGGGAGTGGCGGCGCGTGCACGGCAACGACGAGCGGATCTCGGTCGAGAACCTCCGCGAGGGCGCGCGCGCGTACACGGAGCTGCTGCTCTCGATTGCCGGAGCCTGACGTGGCCCGCGCGCGCCGCCGGCGGCGCAGCCGCCTCACGATCCGGCGCGGCACCGCGCGTGACGCAGCCGTCATCTGCGAGTTGATCCGAGGCCTCGCCCGCTACGAGCGCCTCGAGCGACAGTGCGTGATCGGCCCCGCGGCCATCCGTCGCCATGGCTTCGGCCAGCGGCCGTACTTCGAGACGCTGATCTGTCGCCGCGACGGGCGCCCGATCGGCCTGGCCCTCTACTTCTTCACGTACTCGACGTTCCTCGGCCAGCCGACGCTCTATTTGGAGGATCTCTTCGTGGTCCCCGATGCGCGCGGCGCCGGCGCCGGCCGCGCTCTTTTGAGGGTGCTGGCGCGGATCGCGCTGCGGCGCGGCTGTGGGCGCATGGAGTGGGCGGTGCTCGACTGGAACACGCCGTCGATCCGGTTCTATCGCCGGCTCGGTGCGGGACTGCGGAAGGAGTGGATCCTGACGCGGCTCACCGGCGCGCCGCTGCGGCGGCTGGCGCGCGGCCGCGGCTAGGGCTCGGGGCCGTCGACCTCGGCGACCGCCCAGCCGCTGCGCGCCGCGCGGGTGTGCACGGTGACGACCTTCGAGAAGCGCTCGGCGCCCCGCTGAACGGTCACGCGGTATTCGTGCCACGTGTCGCTCGTGCTGACGGGGGCGAGCCGCTCCCAGCAGCCCGAATCGGTCAGCCGGTAATCCAGCAGCGCGAGCTTGTCGACACGCGCCTTCCAGGCGCTCCCGACGTCATCGTTCGTCCACACGTCGCCCGGCGGCGAGCCCCCCTTGCGCCACGCATCGAACAGCTGGCTGGAAATCTGGACGCCGCGGTCGACACCCATGTGCTCGGGGCACGGGCGCTGGCCGATGACGTGGAGCATCGGCAGCACCAGCAGCGCCGCCACGACGAGCGCACCGCCGCCGCCGCTCAGCGCGCGCACCTGGGAGCGGCCGAGGCTGCGTCGCACCGCGAACACGACGATGCCGACGAAGGCGACGATCAGCAGCCCGAGGATGGCGTGCACGACAACGCCGGCGGCCGTGTCGTCGATCAGGCGAAGACCAAGCAACGCGAGCGGCGTGAGGACGACGGCCAGCCAGACCGGGATCCATGGGTGCCGCCGCCACAGGACGAACGGCCGCTGCCACCACCGCACGACGCGGCGTGCCGGCCGTCGCGGCGGCGCCGGGGGCTGCCACCGACGCACCTGCCGCGGCGGGACGCTCAGTCGAGGCCCCATGTGAAGACGTGTGTGGGCGTGACTTCCACGATGACGGAGTCGGAGGGAGACAGCGCGGCCTCGCGCGGGTACTGCGGATACTTCGCATAGAGCCGCTTGCGCGCGCGCGTGAACGCCGGGCCGCGCCGCACGAGCCTGGCGCTGCCCTGCACCATCACGCCTTTGATCTGGGACCAGTCCTCGGCATACAGATCGACCGTTACGGCGACCTGCGGGTTCGTTTTCAGATTGAGGATCTTGCGCGCGTCGTCTCCGGAGCCGAAATAGAGCCGATCGCCGACCAGGGCATGGCACACCGGCACCAGATGCGGCCTGCCGGCCTCGCCCACGGTGGCCACGCGACACACGCGCTCGGCACCGAGCAGCTTGGCGACGCGCTTGGACAGCCGCGCTCGTTTGACCGGCATCTAACGTTACTGTAAATTACCGCGCCATGAAAAAGCGAGCACGGACGAAGAAGCCCGCAAAGGCGAAGGCCACCGCGAGCGCGAAGAGCACTCCGAAGTCCGCCGCCATCCCGAGCAAGACCGCGACGACCGCGAAGACGTACACGCCGACGCCTATTCAGGGAATCGGATGGGCGCCGTTCCGCTACCCCCTCTCGTAGTCGCCGTCCTCTTGCTGGCCGCGCTGATCCCAGGCGCGGCCGCCGGGGACCCGCCGTTGACCGCTCTCCGCGTCGTCACGTTCAATCTCCTGCACGGTGGCCCGTCCTCCGGGTGGCGCGGCGACGCCGAGCACCTGGAAGAGCGCCTGGCCATGGTGACGCGTGAGCTGCAGGCGATCGATCCCGACGTCGTCGGCCTGCAGGAGGCCTCGATCAGCCGCCGCCGCGGCAACGTCGCGGCTCGTCTCGCCGGAGCGCTCCGTCTGAACTGGACACACGCCTCCGCCACGCGTCGGGTGTCCGGTCTTGCTTGGATCGATCGCCTGATCGTCTGGGCGATGGACTTCGAGGAGGGGCCGGCCATTCTCAGCCGGTTCCCCATCGTCGACACCGAGGTGATCGACCTGCCGCGCTGCCGTCACTTCTATGATCCGCGCGTGCTGCTACGCGCGACCGTGCAGACGCCGCGAGGTCCGCTCGACGTGTTCTCCACGCACACCAGCCACGACGCCTGTCAGGCGCGGCGCATCGCGGAAATCGCCGGCGCCCGCCGCGGTGGCCTGCCGGCGCTCGTGATGGGCGACTTCAACGCTGCGGAGACGGCGGAGTGGATGACCGCGCTCGGCCGCGAGCACGGATTCGTCGACGCGTTCCGCGCCGCGCAGCCGGACGCGACCGGCGGGACCGTGTGGCAACGGCCCGGCGCGCCGGCGCCGACGGTCACGCGGCGCGTGGACTTCATCTTCGTCGTGCCGAACGGGGCGCCGGCCCCGCGGGTGCGCGAGAGCCGCGTCGTGCTGGCCACGCCGGCTCGGCGCGCCGACGGCTCGACGCTCTGGCCGTCGGATCACTACGGCGTGCTGGCCGAGCTCGACCTCGGGGCGGCGAGCGGCGCGCGTTGACGGGACGCGAGGCTCGCGCGGCGCTCAGAGGGCCCGCGCGCGCAGCACGTTGAAGGCGGTGACGGGGCGCGCGAAGCCGCGTAGGGTCAGCTCCCCCAGCTCCTCGGCTTCGACCAGCGGCTCGACCGCGGTATAGAGGCGTCGGGGGACGAGAATCTGGCCGGGGCGCGCCTCGGCGCAGAGCCGCGCGGCCAGATTCGTCACCGTCCCGATCGCGCCGTAGTCCCAGCGGCCTTCGAATCCGATGGCGCCGAGCGTCGCGTAGCCCTGGGCGATGCCGATCCCGACGTGGAGGTCGAAGCCGAGCGTGCGCCACCGCGCGGTCAGCGTCTCGACCCGCGCGCGCATCGCCAGCGCCATGCGCAGTGCGCGCGCTTGCGGGTCGGGCACCGGCGCGGGATCGTTGAAGAACACCATCATGCCGTCGCCGGTGAAGCGCTCGAGCGTGCCCTCGTGCGTGAGGATCACCTCCCCCATCGCGCCGTGGTACTCGCGCAGGACGCTCATGACCTCCTCGGGCTCCGACGTCTCGGCAAACGCCGTGAAGCCGCGCAGGTCAAGGAACACCACGACGATCTCGCGCCGGTGGCTCTTGAGCGGATCGTCGGCGCCGCCGCTGACGATCGCTTCGGCGAGCGCCGGCGAGAAGAATCGCTTGAGACGCGAGAGCCGCTCGAGCTGGGCAACCTGCTCGCTGACACGCGCCTCGAGCGTCCGGTTCAATGCCGTCAGCTCGTCATAGAGACTCTTGATCCGCAGCAGCGAGCGGACGCGCGCGAGGATTTCTGGCTGGTGGATGGGCTTGGTGAGGAAGTCGTCGGCGCCGGCCTCGATGCCCTTCACGCGCTCCTGGCCGGGATCGAGTGCGGTGATCATCACCACCGGCAGCATCGTCGTGGCCGGGTTCGCCCGCAGCTTGCGGCATACGTCGTAGCCGCTCATCCCCGGCATCATCACGTCGAGCAGCACGAGATCCGGCTGTTCGCGCTCGACCACCTCGAGCGCCTCGGCCCCGGAGGCGGCGGTGACGACGCCATAGCCCTTGGCGCCCAGCACGTCGGCCAGGAGCTTGACGTTGCTCGGCGTGTCGTCGACGACGAGGATCTTCGCCGCGGTCATGGTCGCGCCGCGCGGTCGAGCATCTCGCGCACGGCCGCCAGGAACGGCCGCACACTGATGGGCTTGGACTGATAGCCGTCGAAGCCGGCGGCCATGATCTTGGCGCGATCGGCGGTCATCGCGGATGCGGTCACCGCGATGACGGGGATGCCGCGCGTCTCCGGCGCGCCGCGCAGCTGGTGCAGCGCCTCGATGCCGTTGATGCCGGTGAGCTGGATGTCCATCAGGACGAGGGCGGGGTGCTGCTCGCGCGCGAGCCGGACGCCGTCTTCGCCCGATTCGGCCTCGAGGATCCGGTAGCCCTGGTGCACGAGCACGTCACGCACGAGCTTGCGATTCTTCTCGTTGTCCTCGACCACCAGGATCAGCTCACCAGCCATGGTCAGGCTTTCTCCGGCAGTGTGAACGCGAACGTCGAGCCCTTGCCCAGCTGGCTCTTGACCCAGATGCGACCGCCGTGCAACTCGACGAACTTGCGCGAGAGAGTGAGCCCGAGCCCGGTGCCCTCGTGCTTCTTGGCGTAGTCCGTCCCGACCTGGCGGAACTCCTCGAACACCGCCTCGAGGTCCTCGGCGGCGATGCCGATGCCGGTATCCGTCACCGAGATCTCGACCAGGCCGTCGAGCCGCGCGCCGCGGACCTCGATGCGCCCGCCCTCGGGCGTGAACTTCACCGCGTTCGACAGGAGATTGAGGAGGATCTGCTTGATCTTCCGCTGATCGCCGCGCAGCGAGCCGAGGTCGCGGTCGAGCCGCGTGTCCAGGCTGAGGCCCTTGCGCGTGGCGCGCTCGCGGACGAGCACGACCGCGTTGTCGATCGCCTGGCCCAGGTCGAAGTCCTCCAGCTCGAGCTCCATGCGGCCGGCCTCGATCTTCGCCAGATCCAGGATGTCGTTGATCAGCGAGAGCAGATGCCGGCCCGAGACGAGAATGTCGTGAAGATACTCCTCCTGCTTGGCGTTGACGTCGCCGAACATACGCTCGAGCAGCACTTCAGAGAAGCCGATCACGGCGTTGAGCGGCGTGCGTAGCTCGTGGGACATCGAGGCGAGGAACTCGTCCTTGTGGCGGTTGGCGGCCTCGAGCTCGCGCGTCTTCTGCTGGATCTCGTTGAAGAGGCGCACGTTCTCGATGGCGATGACCGCCTGGTCGGCGAAGGTCTTGAGCAGCTCGATCTGCTTGTCGCTGAACGGTCGCATCTCCGTGCGACGGATGGTGATCGCGCCAACGGCGACGTCGTCGCGCATCAGCGGCACCGCGAGCATGGACCGGACGCCGGTGTCGGGAGTCGTCGCCGCGCTTTCGGGGAACCGTCGGCGCGCCTCCGGGTCGAGGATGTCGGGGACGTGCACGATGCGGCGCTCGACAATGGCCCGCGCGGAGACGCTGCCGTGATCGAGCGGCCGGGCGCCGGGCAGCGTGTAGGGCACCGCGCCAAAATGCGCGAGCCGATAGATCAGCCCGTTTTCGACCTGAAAGATGACGGCGTCGCGGGCGTCACAGATGCGGGCGGCGCTCTGGGC
>JBKOZH010000003.1:0-5583 GCA_046725765.1 Candidatus Methylomirabilota bacterium
GTGATCAGCACGCATCGTCTGCGCAAGTGGTACGCGGCGCCGCGCGGCTGGCTCGGGGGCCGGCGTGCGCCGGTCAGCGCGCTCGTCGACGTCGATCTCGAGGCGGCGCGGCGGCGCACGCTGGCCGTCGTCGGCGAGTCCGGCTGCGGCAAATCGACGCTGGCCAAGGTGCTGAGCGGGATCGAGGTGGCGAGCGCCGGTCGCGTGACGCTCGACGGCGTCGACGTCGGCGCGCTGCCCGTCGACGCACGCAGCCGCGATGTGAAGCGCAAGCTGCAGATGGTGTTTCAGAATCCGGATAGCACGCTGAATCCGAGCCACACCGTCGGCTACGCCATCGGGCGCGCGCTGCGACGGCTGGCCGATCGCCCGCCGTCGGACGTCGCCGGCCAGGTCGCGCGACTGCTCGAGGTGGTGAAGCTGCGACCGGAATTGGCGGCGCGCCGACCGCGGCAGCTGTCCGGCGGCGAGAAGCAGCGCGTCGCGATCGCGCGCGCGCTCGCCGGCGATCCCGAGGTCATCGTCGCCGACGAGCCGGTCTCGGCGCTCGACGTGTCGGTCCAGGCGGCCATCATCAACCTCTTGAACGAGATCCAGAGCGCGCGTGGGGCCACGCTGATCTTCATCTCCCACGATCTCGCGGTCGTTCGCTATCTCGCCGATCACGTCGCCGTGATGTATCTCGGGACCGTGGCCGAATTCGGCTCCGTGGAGCGCGTGTTCGCGCCCCCGTACCATCCCTACACGGAGGCGCTGCTATCGGCCGTCCCCGTGCCCGATCCCGACGCCCCGGCGACGCGCATCCTGCTCGAAGGCACGGTGCCGCGCGCCGGCGAGGTGCCGCGCGGCTGTCCGTTCGCGACACGCTGTCCGCGAAAGGTCGGAGCGATCTGCGACGACGTGCCGCCGCCGATCCAGCAGCTCGACGTCGAGCACCGCATTGCCTGTCACATTCCCGCCAAGGAGCTCGCCGCGCGCCAGGTCCCGCTAGCGCCGGGGTCCGCTATGATGGGCGCCCGATGACCCAGCACGGCGCGGCGGTGGTGATCGTGGGCGGCGGGGTGACCGGCCTCTGCGCCGGCTGGTGGCTGGCCCGCGCCGGCGTCGACGTGCTCGTGCTCGACAAGGGCATCGTGGGCTGGGAGGCCTCGGGCCGCAACGGCGGCGGCGCCACGCACGTCTATAGCCCGTTCGGTCTCGAGGAACAGCGCCTCTGGCCGCAGATGGACGAGCTGCTCGGGTATCCCACCGAGTACCAGCCCTACCGCATCGGGGTCGCGCTCAGCGAGGCACAGCTGGCACTCGCGCGCCGCTCCGCCGAGATCGCCGAAGGGCGCGGCTTTCGCTGGGAGGCGCTCGATCGACGCCAGCTCAAGGAGCTGGTGCCGATCGTCGGCGACGACGTCATCGGCGGCACGTACTTGCACTTCGGCGGCCACGCCAATCCGCAGCGCACCGTGCAGGCGTACGCGTGGGCACTGCAAGATCACGGCGGCCGAATCATTCAACATACGACGGTGACCGGCCTGGCGCGTCGTGGCGGCCGCGTCACGGCGGTGGAGACGTCACGCGGCACGTTCGGCGCCGACGTCGTCGTCGTCGCCGCGGGCCCGCAGACCGGGCTCTTCGCCGAGATGCTCGGCGTCGCGCTGCCGCTGGCGCCCGCGCGCGTCGAGATGATCGCGACGGAGCCTATTCCATTGATGCGCGTGGGCGGCGTCGCGGGCAACGGGCTCTACGGACGCCAGACGCTGCGCGGCAATCTCGTCTACGGCGGCGGCCCGCACGAGTGGATCAACGTGCCCGACATGGCGACGCCGGCGCACGCGAGTACGCCGCTCGTGCGCAACCTGGCGCGCCGGCTGGCCGAGCTGTTTCCCGGGGCGGCGCACGTGCGCGTGATCCGCGCCTGGAGCGGCCTCGTCGAAAACACGCCGGACGGACTGCCCGTCGTCGACCGGCTCACCGACCCCGACAACGTCGTGATCGCGACGATGTCGAGCGTAGGGTTCGGACTGTCGCCCGCCGTCGGCCGCGCAGTCAGCGACCTCGTTCAGCACGGCCGCTGCACCTTTGCCGATCTCGGCGCGCTCGCACTGAGCCGCTTCGCCGACATTGCGCCGGACTGGCGTGAGCGCGCCGGCTGGGTCGCGACGGACTCCGTGGCGACGATCGCGGGCGGCGACGCATGATCGACGCGCGCTCGATCGCCGGCAAGGGACCGCGCCCGGAGCGTCATGTCCCGCTGGTGGTGGTCGGTGCCGGGGCCGCCGGCGTCGCGGCGGCCGTCGAGGCCGCGCGCGCGGGCGTCGAAGTGCTGCTGATCGACGAGCATCCCGTCGACAACGACATGATGGCGATGGACGTCCCGCTGTGCTTCGGCCAGCGCATGGATGCGACCGTGCGCAATCGCGCCGCGATGCTCGAGCGAGTCGTCGAGACCAACCCCGCGCTGGCGAGCGCGCACGACGCCGGCGTCGACGTGCAGCTCGGCACGTACGTGTGGGCGGCGTTCGTCAACAGTCCGACGGTGCAGGAGATTCCGGGGCCGATGCTCGGTCTCGCCGACGACCGGCGCTCCTGGCTGGTCGGCTACGACCGGCTCATCGTCGCCGCCGGCGCGCGCGACGTGCTGCTGGGCTTCGCCGGCTGGGAGCGCGCCGGTACGCTCGGCGCCAGCGGCGCCGCCGCGCTGCTCACCCGGTATCACGCGCTGGCGGCGCGGCGCATGGTCGTGATCGGATCGGGGCCGCTGGCGCTGCACACGGCGGCGCTCGCGGTCGAGCACGGCGTCGAGGTCGCGGGCATCGTCGAGGTCGAGCCGAGCATCCGCGGTGACGCGGCGACGGCAAAGGGCCTGGCCGCGCGCGGCGTGCCGCTGATCACCGGCCACACGATCCGCGAGGCGCGCGGACGCACCGGCGAGATCGAGTCGCTGGTGCTCGTCCCGGTCGACAACGACGGCCGTCCGATCGCCGGCCGCGAGCAGGAGATCGTGTGCGACGCGGTGTGTGTGGCGGTCGGCCTGGCTCCGAGCGTCGAGCTATTGCATCTGGCCGGCGCGCGTCTCTCCTTCGACGGCGCGCTCGGCGGCTGGGTGCCCGAGGTCGACGCGTGGATGGCTACGAGCGTGCCGAGCGTGTTTGCGGCCGGCGATTGCGCGGGGTTTCAGGACGGCATGCTGGCCTCGCCCGAGGCGGCGCGCGCGCAGGGGCGGGCGGCGGGGATCGGCGCGGCGCTCTCGCTCGGCGCGCTCGATCGTGGCGAGGCCGAAGCGCGCCGCGGCCGGCCGGTGGCGGCACCGTCGACGTCGGTGGACGCGCCGGCGTACTGGCGGGGATGGCTTCGCTCGCTGATCGAGGCCGGCGGCTGGGAGGTCAATGTCTGCCAGTGCGAAGAGGTGACGCGCCGCGAGCTCGTCGAGACGAAGCCGCCGCGCTATCTGAAGTGGGACTCGCCGCAGATGAGCGCGCGTGATCTCGCCACGCTGCTGCGCGACGGACCGCTCAACCAGGATCAGATCAAGCGGCTCACGCGCGTCGGCATGGGGCCGTGCCAGAGCCGGCGCTGCCGCGAGCAGGTGGGACTGCTCCTCGCGCAGGCGGCGGGCACGACGCTGGATCGCATCCCGCTGCCGACGTTCCGGCCGCCCGTGCGGCCGTTGCCGCTCAACGTGCTCTGGCCCGCCGACGAGCCGGCGGCGATGCGTGAGGACTGGGTGAGCTGGTTCGGCATCCCGACGCAGTTCAGCCCGCACTGGGAGGCCGGCATGGCCGCCGACGAGCCGACCGCGCAGGCGCGGTTCATCCGAGAGCGCTGATGGCCGACGTCCCGCGCACCGCGGACGTCGTCATCGTCGGCGGCGGGGTGCACGGCGCGAGCATCGCGTACCATCTCGCGCGCAAAAAAGCCGGCCGCGTCGTGTTGATCGAGAAGAAGTTCATCGCCTCAGGGCCAACGGGGCGCTCGACCGCGCTGGTGCGCCGCTTCTACGCCATGGATTTTTTCACGCGCACGGCGAGCGCGGCGGCCGAGATGTTCCGCCACTGGAAGGACGTCGTCGGCGGCGACGGCGATCCGGGATTTCAGCAGGTCGGGCTGCTGGCCCTCGCGGGCGCCGACAAGGCGGCCCATCTGCGACACAACGCGGCGCAGGCGCAGAAGCTCGGCGCGCGCGTGGCGCTCATCTCGCCGAGCGAGGTGAAGTCGCTCGTCCCGGCCGCGAACGTCGACGATATCGCGCTCGCCTCGTACGAGGCCGAGTCGGGCTATGCCGATCCGTCGTCGACGGCGAACGCATTGGTGAACCGCGCGCGTGAGCTCGGCGCGACGATCGTGCAGTATCGCTCCGTCGATGCGATCCGCACGGCCGGCGCGAAGGTCGTCGGGGTGAGCTCGGAGGGCGTCGACGTCGACGCGCCGACCGTGGTGAACTGCGCCGGGCTCTGGGCCGATCGGCTGCTCCGACCGCTCGGCATCGAGGTCTCGATCAAGCCCGAGCGCCACCAGATGTGCTTCTTCCGGCGACCGCGGGACTTCGGCGTGCACCCCGCGGTGGTCGACACCGTGCTCATGACGTACATGCGTCCCGAGCACGGGGATCTGACCATTCACGGCAAGCTCTCGTACGACGAGATCGTCGATCCCGATCATTACAACGAGGGCGTCGATCCCGACCAGATCATGGCCAACGCCGAGCTGATCTCGCATCGATTCCCGAGCATGCAGCACGGGCTCGCGATGGGTGGCTACTCCGGGCTCTACGACGCCACGCCCGACCATCACCCGGTGCTCGGCGCGATTGCCGAGTATGCGGGACTCTTCGCCGACTTCGGCTGGAGCGGACACGGCTTCAAGCACTCGCCGATGATCGGCGACATCATGTCCGACGTGATCCTGCACGGGCGTGCGAAGGACTACGACCTCACGCCGTTCCGCTGGACGCGCTTCAGGGACGGAGACCTGGTGCCGAGCGCGCGGTGGACCGCGGAGCCGCACCCGAAGCACCGATTGTAGTTGGGGGCCCCGAAATGGCCCCCAAACCCCCAACGCTCGTCACGCCCCGGCAAAGCCGGGGCGCTCCTCGATCTCGCTAGAGGCTGCCCTCGCGCGGCGGCGTCAGCGGCCGTTGTTGCTGCTGCGCTTGCTGCTGACCCTCGAGCGTCCTGAGCCGCGCTTCGAGCCGTCGCAGCTGCGACCGCGCCCGCCAGCGCTGGAGCGCCAGCGGCACGCCGGCGATGACGAGCCCGGCCGCGAAGGCGCCGAGGATGACCCCCGCCAGCGGAATGCGGTCGACGTTCCAGGCGAGGAATTCCACCTTGACCGGCGCGCCATTCTGCAGCGCGAAGACCGCCAGGGCGGCGGCGACCACCGCGACGAGCAGATATCCGATGGCCACCGTCGTGTTATGTCGTGATCGCCAGCTGATGCCCGAACATGTAAAGGCTCGGGTGCACCTTGAAGCCTTGCACGCGCTTGTCCATGAACGTGAAGATCGCGCGCCACACCGGCTGCACGATCGGCCCGTCCTCCTGGAGGATTTTTTCGAGCTGCGCCATGACCTCGCGGCGCGCGGCGACGTCG
>JBKOZH010000216.1:0-8053 GCA_046725765.1 Candidatus Methylomirabilota bacterium
GCTCCGTCCGCCGCTGTGCCTGGCGTTCGATCGCCAACGGTGAGCCAGCGGCGTCGGCGTTGGCGAAGAGAAGGCGGATGCGCTCCTCACCGAGCCGCACGTACGACATGCAGCCGAAGGTCGCGACCACCGGCGGCCAGGGCACCGCATGCCGTCGGCTCAGGTACCGGCGATAGGTCCACTCGCCGCGGTCCTCGGCGTCTCGTAGGCCGGCCGCGTACTCGCGCCAGCCGGGATGCTCGGGATCGAAGTCTCCGCCGAGGCCAAAGCGGATATAGCGTTGGTGTACTGCAATACCGCACGCTCGAGTGACAGCCCCGTGAGGCGCGTGACGCGCTCGGCAAACTCCAGCCGGAGATCAAAGAAGGCTTTGGCATAGGGAGCGCGCTCGCTCACGGCACGCGCCGCAGCAATGCCCAGCCGCGCTCGCGCGCGACGACCTCGAAGCCGGTGACCCGCTCGCGTGCAATCAGCGTTTCCAGCTCGAGCACCCACTGCGCCCGCTCGACACCGGTCGGAAAAACGTAGCACTCCTGGCGCGTGGCCAGGTGCGGGACCAGCCGCTCGTTGACACTGACGGGCACACGCTCGGGTACGCGCGCCATCATCGACCGCACCGCGCGCTGGTCGGGACCGAGCGCCCACTTGCCGACGCCGAGATCGTTGACCGTACGCGCGCCGAGCACGACGGCGACGATCGCCGCCGCAATCAGCACTGCGCGGATCGGCACCCGACGCGGCCACCACGCGGCATCGCGGAGCTTCGCGAAACCATCGACGGCGGCGAGCAGCAAGAACGGAAGGACGAACGCCTGGTACTGCGTGCGGTGATGGAAGAGCACCGGATCCGTCGACAAGAGGTTGACGGCGAGGCCCGGCAGCGCGGCCGCCGCGGCCCGGGGCGCGGCCAGCGGCAGGAATCCGAGTGGCGCGAGTAGCGCGAGAAGGTAGACGGCTTTGTCCGCGGTGGCGACGACGGGAAGCCAGCGCCACGGACGGAAGACGATGCTCGTGAGCAGCTCGGGCAGCGTCTCGCCGAGGTAAGCATAGCGCTTCACGAGATGCGGATACGGCTCGCCGCGGAAGTACGGCATCAGCATGTTCATGTCGACCCACAGCATGACGACCGATGCGATGGCGACGGCGGCGCCGGCGAGCCACCGCCGACGCGCCAGCGCGAGCCACACGCCCATCCCCACGCCGGCGATGGCGCAGTCCTCGCGCCCGGCGAGCGCCGCCGCCAGCGCGAGCGCCGCCCACCCCGAGCGCCCGGCGTCGACGGCCCACGCGGCGGCGACAAGCAGCGGGATGACGAATGCCGCGGGATGAATGTCGCGGATGTTGATGCCGTGCAGCGTGGGATTCAGCAGATAGAGGAGGGCGAAGCCGGCGGCGAGCCGCGCGTCCCCCAAACGCCGCGCGCCGAAGCCCGCGATCGCAACGGCGCCGGCCGCGAAGATCACCGTCTGCGCGAGCAGAAGCGCGGTCGCGCCGGGCGTCAGCCAGCCGAGCGGCACGAACAGATAGACGATCGGCGAGAAGTGATCGCCCCACGCGTGCATCGGCGGCAGTGAGACGTACGCGCCGTGCCCGTGCGCGACGCTCCACACAAGCTGCACGTAATAGCCGAGGTCCAGCGCGTGCGTCCGCAGCGCGATATGCCGGGTGACGACGACCACACCCATGAGGACGACGTAGGCGGCCACGCCACCCGCGACCACCGCGCGCTGCGAGATCCGCGGCAGCGCGACGGGCGCCACGGCCAGCCGGGCGGCCACGACGAGGGTCAGGACGATGACGAGATCTTCGGGACGCTCGAGCGCGACGCGCCCCAGGCGCAACCGTCCGGTGGCGAGCACGGCGACCGCCAGCGCGGCGAGCACGAGCGCCGCGCCGTCGAGCCCCCGCGCGAGGCTCCTCAATTCAGACGGGTATAGCGGGCGCGGAGGCTGTCGAACCGGCGCGAGCGCCGGAAGCCCCTCTTGCTCAAGAGGTACCAGAAGACGACGGCGAGGATGCGCAGCCCGTAGACGCTGGAGGCGGCGAACGACGCGGACGACGCCTCGGCGAAGTACCGCGTCGGCACCGCGATCTCCGAGATCCGAAAGCCGGCCGCGACCACCTGCGCGATGATCTCCTGGTCGAAGATGAAGCCGTCCGCGTTCGCGCGGAAGTTCACCGTTTCGAGCACCTCGCGGTGAAACGCGCGGTACCCCGTGTGGTACTCCGACAGCCGCAGGCCAAACGCGCGGTTCTCGACCCAGGTGAGGAACCGGTTGGCGACGAACTTCCACCACGGCATACCTTGCGCGAGCGCCGAGCCGCTCTTGAGCCGGGAGCCCAGCACGACGTCGGCCTCGCCGCGCGTGATCGGCGCGACGATCTGCGGCACGAGCGTGGGGTCGTACTGGTAGTCCGGGTGCACCATGACCACCACGTCCGCGCCGGCGCGCAGCGCCTCCTCGTAGCAGGTCTTCTGGTTGGCGCCATAGCCGTAGTTGCGGTTGTGGACGAAGATCTCGAGCCCGAGCTGGCGCGCAACCTCGAGGGTGGTGTCGGTCGAGCCGTCGTCGACGAGGATGACGAGGTTCACCGTGTCCTTCGGCAGATCCGCGTACGTCATCCGGAGCGTGCGCCCCGCGTTGTACGCGGGCATGACGACGACGATCTTCGGAGCGGGATTACGCGCGCTCATCGGAGCATCTCCCCCGCGGCCGGCGTGTCGGGTCGGGCGCCGACCACGAACTGATATGCGAGCAGTCCCGGCAGCGCGCGTGCCGCGCCGGCGCTCAGCGCGTGCACGGCAGCCAGGGGCCGCCCGTGCCAGCGCGCGGACAGCACCTGGTACAGCGGCACCGGCGTCGCCGTCATCCGGGCGATGCGAAGCCCGGCGCCGCGGACCAGCGCGGCGAGCGTGCGTCGTGTAAAAAATCGCAGGTGCGTGCGGTCGAGGATGCCGCGCTCGGCGTACTCGAATCGCCCGGCCAGCAGCGACATGCGCATCCACAGGTGCGCGACGTTGGGGACGGAGACGACGACCTCGCCCGAGGCGGCCAGCGTGCGACGAAGTGCCGCGAGCGTGGCTGCGGGATCGCGCAGGTGCTCCAGCACATCGGCGCACACGATCGCGTCGAACTCGCCCTCGAGCGCGGGCACGCCGGCGTCGAGGTCCGCCACGACGATTCGCTCACAGTGCGCGGCGGCCGCCTGCGCGGAGACGGGGTCGGCCTCGAGGCCGGTCACCTTCCAGCCGCGCTCCGTCAGCAGGCGCGAAAGCAGCCCGTCGGCGGCCCCGACGTCGAGCAGTCGGCGGCCGCGCCCCTCCCCCAGCCAGCCGACGATGACGGAATGGCTGCTGTAGGGATCGTCCTTCAGCGTGTAGCGGGAGGCGCGGCCCACGCGGTCATCATCCGACTTCGGCCGCTCAATTTTCAACCTTCCCGTACAGCCAGCGGCCCCCGCCCTGCGCGAGCAGGCGGACGGAGCCAGGGGCCAGCGTGCGCACCACGCTGCGCTCGGGTCTGACGCCGGTGACGAGGAAACGCCGGCCGGGCTTGGGCCATTCCTGCGCGAGCCGGGCGCCATCCCAGAAGCGATCGCGCGCCTCGGGGAAGGTCGCGCCGAACGCCAGATTCGACTGAAGCCCGTTCACGATGGTGACCGGACGATCGAGCGCCAGCAGCACCGAACCGCTCTTCTCGAGCGGGCCCTCGTGCACGACCTGATCGCCGGGTTGCAGGGCAAGCACGAGCGCCTCGGTCACCGTCTGGGTCGAGCGACTGCGCGCGAACACGGCCATCCCGTCGCCGGCGATCGGAAGGAACGCGAGCGTCACCGCCATCGCCGCCCACGCGCCGAGCGCGGGCCGCCGATGCCACGCCGCCCACGCCAGCACCACGGCGCCGGCGACGAAGCTCACGGTGCACGTAAGCAGCATCGGCAGGTACGCCTCCATCGGCGCGCCGGCCTCGACCTGCCCGCGGGCGGCGAGGTTCCGCGTGGCGAGGTCGACGTTGCCCAGGGCGCCTGCGGGCACCGGCAGACGGCCGGTCAGCGCCAGCGCCGAGGCCGCGCCCGCGAGGGCAAAGACGACGAGTATCGGGACGATCAGCGCCCGCGGCCGGAGCGAGCCCGGAACGGCGTCGATCGACTCGTCCCACATGCGCGCGACGAGCAGGGCGAGCGCCGGAAACGCCGGCAGGCCGTAGTGCGGGAGCTTGAACGGCGAGATCGCGAAGAAGCCGACGACGACGAGCGGCCACAGCGCGATGAACACCCAGAGCCGCGCGGTGGCGCCTTCCCACGGCCGGCGTAGCACGCGCGCCACCGCCCAGGGCGCCGCCAGCGACCACGGCAAGAAAGCCAAGAACGTCACGCCGAGGAACGGAAGCGTGCCGAGCGGCACGTCTTCGTCGGGAAAAACGCGCTGTCGGGCGAAGTTCAGCAGGTGGGTGTCGACGACCATGTACCAGAGGAAGCCGGGATTGCGCGACTCGACGAGCGCGTACCACGCCACGGGCACCGCCAGCAAGAGGACGCCCCACCACGGTGCCCACGGCGCCAGCGGCCGCTCGCGGGTGAGCGCGAAGAACAGCGCGACGACGACCAGCGGGCCCAGCACGCCGAGGATGTCCTTCGTAAGCGTCGCCGCGCCGAGGCTCGCATAGAAGACGGCGAGTCCCCAGCGGCCGGCGCCCTTGTATGCCACGGCAAAGCCCGCGTACGCGAGGGTGATGAACAGGATGAAGACCATGTCCGGCTTCACGAGCCGCGCGTACACGTACATGCCGAGGTTGGCGATGACCATGAGTCCCGCCAGCAGCGCGACGCGCCCGCCGCCGAGGATGAAGCCCAGTCGCGCCGTGACGGCGGCGATGCCGACGGCGGCCAGCGCCGACCACACGCGCGCGGCCGCTTCGCCGACGCCGGCGATCGCAAACGAGCCGGCCATCAGCCAGTACATCATCGGCGGCTTGTCGAAGTAGCGCACGCCGTTGACGTGCGGCGTGATCCAGTCGCCGATCCGCGCCATCTCACGCGCGATCGCGGCGTGGAATCCCTCGGGCGGATCCACGAACGGTGCGGCGCCGAGTCGCAACAGATAGAGCGCGGCCGCGACGACTGCGACGCCGAGCGGAATCCCCCGCACCGGGCGGCGTTCCTGTCAGGTGACCTTGACGACCGCGCCGCCCGGCAGCCGGCCGAGGAACTCGGCGAGCGCCTGCTCGAGGTAGCCGTGATCGCGTGACTCCAGCGTGACCTTGACCTGGTATTCGGGGTTCGAGAGCTCCGGGTAGGAACCGACGAGCAGCAGCGGGAAGTCTCCGAGCAGCGCGTTCAGATAGTCCGCGAGCGTCCCCTCGCCGATGCGGACGAAGACGTTCTTGAGGTGAATGGGCGCGTCGCGGAAGCGCTCGCGCATGGCGTCGAACCTGCGTCGGAAGATCTCCGGCACGCCGGGCAGCACGTACACGTTACGCATGGCGATGTTCGGAAAGCGCAGCCCGTTGCCGGTGATGAGCTCGGCGCCCTCGGGGATTTCCGCCATCCGCAGCGCCGCTTCGGTCACCGTGTCGCGGTAGTAGCGCTCCAGCAGGCTCACCAGCTCCGAGTGCCGGACGACCGGCACGCCCATCGCGCGCGCGACACCTTCGATCGTGACGTCGTCGTGCGTGGGCCCGACCCCGCCCGACGTGAAGACGAGGTCGAAGGCCTTGCTGAACGCCGCGACTTCCTCCGCGATGAGCGCGACCTCGTCGGGGATGACGACGATGCGCCGCACGTCCACGCCGAGCTCGCGCAGCTCACGACACAGGTAGGCGGCGTTGGCGTCGTTGATCTTGCCGGAGAGAATCTCGTTGCCGATGAGGATGATGCCGGCCGTCTTCGGCATGGCGTCGCGAATTCTACGATGCCGCCGCCGCCGATGCTAGACTTGACGCCGATGACCGGCGACGCCGCGGCGATCCGTCTCGACGGTTGGGCGCTCGTGCTCGGTGCCTCCTCCGGCTTCGGCGAGGCGGTCAGCCTCGCACTCGCGCGCGCGGGTATGCACGTCTTCGGCGTCCATCTCGACCGGAAGGCGACCCTCGTCAACGTCGAGCGCATCACCGGCGAGATCCGCGGCCTCGGCCGTGAGGCGCGCTTCTTCAACATCAACGCCGCCGACGCCGAGAAGCGCGCCGAGGTCACCGCGGAGATCCACAAGGTCCTCGAAGAGCGCGGCGAGATGGGCCGCGTGCGCGTGCTGCTGCACTCGCTCGCCTTCGGCACGCTCAAGCTGTTCATCGCCGACCCGATGAAGGACGCCGTCACACAGTCGCAGATGGACATGACGCTCGATGTGATGGCGCACAGCCTCATCTACTGGTCGCAGGAGCTGGTCGGGCGGGGCTTGATGACGCGCGGCGGCCGCATCTTTGCCATGACGTCGTCGGGCGGCGCGCGCGTGCTCCCGAACTACGGACCCGTGTCGGCGGCCAAGGCCGCGCTCGAGTCCAACATCCGCCAGCTCGCCGCGGAGCTCGGTCCGCGTGGCATCAGCGCGAACTCCATCCGCGCCGGCGTCACCAATACGCCCGCGCTCCAGAAGATTCCCGGCAACGAGCAGATCATGGCCGAGGCGCGGCGCCGCAACCCCGGCGGCCGCCTCACCACCCCCGAGGACGTCGCCAAAGCCATCGTGGTGTTGTCGCATCCGGACACGTACTGGATCACGGGCAACGTGATCGGCGTGGACGGCGGCGAAGAAATCGTCGGGTGAGCTACGCGCAGGCTTTCGTGCTGGGGCTCGTCCAGGGCCTGACCGAGTTTCTGCCGATCTCGTCTTCCGGCCACCTCATCCTGGTGCCGCGCGTGTTCGGCTGGCCGGATCAAGGGCTCGCGGTCGACGCCGCCCTGCATCTGGGCACCCTGGCCGCGCTGCTCGCGTACTTCCGCGGCGAGATCATCGAGCTGTTCAGCGGCACCATGAACCGCCGGCTCGGCGTCATCGTCATCCTCGCCACGATTCCCGGGGCCATCGCGGGCCTGGTGTTCGGCCACTACATCGAGACGAACCTTCGCTGGCCGCTGCTCATCGCAGGCACGACCGCGTTCTGGGGCGTGGTGATGCTCGCCGCGGATCGCCATGCTCCTGCCGCGCCGCCGCCGCAGCGCACGCATCGCAACCCGGGCGACCAGCCCGACGATCCGCTCGAGCACGTCGGCTGGGGCGCGGGGCTCGCCGTCGGCGTCGCTCAGGCGCTCGCGCTCATTCCCGGCACCTCGCGCTCCGGTATTACGATCACGACCGGACTGTTCGCGGGGCTCGATCGCGCCACCGCGGCGCGGTACGCCTTCCTGCTCGGCATTCCGATCACCGCGGGTGCGGGACTGAAGGAGGCGGTGCACCTGGTGCGCTCGGGCGAGCACCTCGGTGACATGGGTCCCCTGCTCGTCGCCCTGCTGGTGTCGTTCCTCACCGGCTGGCTCGCCGTGTGGATGCTCGTCAACTACCTCAAGCGGCGCTCGCTCCTGCCGTTCGTCATCTATCGTCTCGTGCTGGCCGCGGTGATTGTCGCTGTCTGGTATCGTTAGGGGCATGGCGCCTGACATCCGGACCGGTGAGCCGCGGATGGACCCCACCTCGCTGTACCGCGAAGAAGTCATCACCGACCGACGCGTCGGCACGCTCCGCGTGATGACGCCGATCAAGGTCGACGGCGGGCCGGATTCGAGCCGCCAGGTCCTCTACGTCGGCGAAGCGCAGCTCCTCACGCAGGCGGGACTGCTGCCGCTCGTGTTCGAGATCGAGGCCACGTCGCTCGCCGACGCCATCGAGAAGTTTGCCGCCGGCGCCACCGCGGCCATCGAGCGCACCCGCCGCGAGCTCGAAGAGCTCCGCCGGGAGGCCGCTTCGCAGATCGTCGTGCCGCCGACGCTGCCGCCGGGCTTCGATCCCAAAGGCGGGCCGGGCGGGCTGCCCGGCGGCGGCAAAATCCATCTGCGCTAGTCAGCAGCTCTTCTCACGACGTTCGTCACCGCCATGGGAGGCCCATGAACGATTGCGATG
>JBKOZH010000038.1:0-6589 GCA_046725765.1 Candidatus Methylomirabilota bacterium
GGCATGACGGGCCCGACCGAGGGCGTCATCGGCGTGGACCGCGACATCATCCTGCAGCGCTTCCTCACGCAGATGCCCGTGCGCTTCGAGCCCGCCAAGGGCCCGGCGGCGCTGCACGGTGTCGTGATCGCCATCGAGCCCGAGACCGGCCGCGCTACGGACATCCGTCGCCTGCGCGTGGCCGCGTGATCCTCCACGGCAAGCCCGTCCAGGAGCGGGTGCTCGCGGAGGTCAAAGCCGGCGTCGAGCGGCTCCAGCAAACGCGCGGCGTGACGCCGACCCTCGGCGTCGTGCTGATCGGAGAGGACCCGGCCTCGCAGATCTACGTCCGCGGCAAGAAGCGCGCGGCGGACTCGGTGGGCATCGCGACGCGCGACCACCTCTACCCGCAAGGGATCGGCCAGCGCGATCTCGAGCAGCTGCTGCGGGGGCTCAGCGTCGACGCCGCCGTGCACGGCATCCTGCTGCAGCTGCCGCTGCCCAAAGGGATGGACGAGACCGCGGCGCTCTGGGCCATCGACGCCGAAAAAGACGTCGACGGGCTGCACCCGACGAACCTCGGCCGGCTGCTCGCCGGCGAGCGCGGCACCGTGCCGTGCACGCCCGCGGGATGCCTCGAGATCCTCGATCACTACGGCGCCAAGCTCGAGGGCGCCGAGGCGGTGGTCGTCGGGCGCTCGCGCCTGGTCGGCAAGCCGCTGGCGCAGCTGCTGCTCGCGCGTCACGCGACGGTCACGATGTGCCACACGCGCACCCGTGATCTCGCCGAGCACACGCGTCGTGCCGACGTACTGTGTGTCGCCGCCGGCCGGCCGCGCATGATCACCGGCGCCATGGTGAAGGACGGCGCGTGGGTGATCGACGTCGGCGTCAATCGCCTGGATACCGGCAAGCTCGCCGGCGACGTCGACTTCGATTCTGTCGCCGCGCGCGCCGGCGCCGTGACCCCGGTCCCCGGCGGCGTCGGGCTGCTCACGGTCGCCATGCTGCTGAAGAACACGCTGGCCGCGGCCGAGCGCCAGGCCGCGCGCTGACGCGGCCGTGGCCGACCGCGTCGTCTGGAGCGTCTCCGAGCTTTCGCGCCGCCTGAGCGCGACGCTCGAGGAGCGCTTTCCCACCGTGTGGGTCGAGGGCGAGATCAGCAACTTCAAGGTCTACGGCTCGGGCCACGCGTACTTCACGCTGAAAGATGAGAACGCGCAGCTGCGTGCGGTCTTGTTCCGCAACCGCATGCGGCGCATCCGCTTCGAGCCGGCGGACGGGCTGCACGTGCTGGCGTTCGGCGCCATCGAGCTCTATCCGCAGCGCGGGGAATTTCAGCTCGTGGTCGAGCTGCTGGAGCCGCGCGGGCTCGGCGCGCTGCAGCTGGCGTTCGAGCAGCTCAAGGAGCGCTTAGGGCGCGAAGGCCTCTTTGACCCGGCGCGCAAGCGCCCGCTGCCGCGGTTTCCGCGCAAGATCGGCATCGTGACCTCGCCGCGTGGCGCGGCGCTGCACGACATGCTGCGCGTGATCGGCCGGCGCTTCGGCGAGATCCACGTGGTGCTGGCGCCGGCGAAGGTGCAGGGCGACGGCGCCGCGCCGGAGGTGGCGCAGGGCATCCGCGAGCTCAACGCGCTGGGCGGCGTGGACGTGATCATCATCGGCCGCGGCGGCGGGTCGCTCGAGGATCTGTGGGCGTTCAACGACGAGATGCTGGCGCGTACGATCGCGGTGAGCAAGATCCCGGTGATCTCGGCCGTCGGCCACGAGGTCGACTTCACCATCGCCGACTTCGTCGCCGACGTGCGTGCGGCCACGCCGTCGCAGGCGGCGGAGCTGGTTGTGCGCGAGAAGCGCCTCGTGGCCGACTCCGTGGGCGAGCTGGGCCGCCGGCTCGTGCGCGCGATGCACCGCCGGCTCGAGGCCCAGCGCGCGCGTCTCGAGGCGGTCCGCGAGCGCCGCGTGCTCACCGATCCGCACCGCCCGCTGCGCGATCTCACGCGGCGGCTCGACGACGCGACGGCGCGGCTGACACGCGCGGCGCGCGCGTCGCTTCGGCACGCCGCGCATCGCGTTGAGCTGGCCACCCGCGATCTGCGCGCGCGCAACCCCGTCGCACGCACGCGCCACGATCGCCGCCGTCTCGACGACCTGGCCGGCCGACTCGACCGCGCGCTCGCGCGCGGCGTCGATCGCCGGCGGCATCGCGTGAACGGAGTCGCGGGCCGGCTGAACTCGCTGTCGCCACTGGCCGTGCTCGGCCGCGGCTACAGCCTGACGCTGACGGCGTCGGGTGAGATCGTGCGCAGCGTGACCCAGGTCGCGGTGGGCGACGAGATCGGCGTCATGCTGGACGAGGGACGTCTCGAGGCCCGCGTGACCGAGAGGAAGGAGCACGATGAGCGACCTGAAGTTTGAGGATTGCCTGACGCGGCTCGAACAGATCGTCACCGCGCTGGAGGCCGGCAACCTGCCGCTCGAGGAATCGCTGAAGGTCTTCGAGGAGGGCGTGTCCCTCGCGCGGCAGTGCACGAGGTATCTCGACGACGCCGAGCGCCGCATCGAGATGCTCGCGAAGGACGAGAGTGGCGCGACCACGACCCGGCCGCTGAACTGGGAAGAGGAGGAACGTTGAGGTTCGACCTCCCCGCGTATCTGGACGCGCGCCGCGCGCTGGTGGACGGAGCACTCGACCGCGTGCTGCCGTCCGAAGAGGCCGTCCCCGTCAACCTGCACCGCGCCATGCGCTACAGCGTGCTCGCGCCCGGCAAGCGGCTGCGGCCGACGCTGGTCATCGCGGGCGCCGAGGCCGTCGGCGGTGCCGCGGACGCCGTGCTCGACACCGCGTGCGCCCTCGAGCTCATCCACGCGTACTCGCTGATCCACGACGATCTGCCGGCGATGGACGACGACGATTACCGCCGCGGGCGCCTCACCAATCACAAGGTCTTCGGCGAAGCGATGGCGATCCTCGCCGGCGACGCACTGCTGACGCTCGCGTTTCGCCTCGTCGCCGACAACGCCGCGCGCCTGGCCGATCCGCGGATGATCGCGCGCGTGGTGGCCGACGTCGCCGACGCCGCGGGGACCGACGGCATGGTCGGCGGGCAGGTGGTGGACATCGAGTCGGAGGGCAAGGACGTCGGCCCCGACACGCTCGAGTACATCCACCGCCACAAGACCGCCGCGCTCATCCGTGTGTCGCTCACGGCGGGCGCGACGCTGGCGGGCGGGGGGACTGAGCAGGTGGCGGCGATCCGGCGCGCGGGGGAGGCGCTCGGGCTCGCGTTCCAGATCGTGGATGATATCCTCGACGTCGAAGGCAGCCTCGCGGAGCTCGGCAAGACCGCCGGCAGCGACGTCCGCAAGAAAAAGGTCACGTACCCGGCGCTTCACGGCCTCGACGTCTCCAAACGCAAGGCGCGGGAGCTGGTCGAGGAGACGAAGCGTTGTCTGGCGCCGCTCGGACCGCCGGCCGAGCCGATCCGCGCGCTCGCCGACTTCGTGTTCGAACGGAGGTCCTGAGGATGTCCGCCATCACCGGCGTCTACGCACGCGAGATTCTCGACTCGCGGGGCAATCCCACGGTCGAGGTCGAGGTCCAGCTCGAATCGGGCGCGTGGGGCCGTGCGGCCGTGCCGTCCGGCGCCTCCACCGGCAAGCGCGAAGCGGTGGAGCTGCGCGACGGCGACGCGCAGCGCTATGGCGGCAAGGGCGTGCAACAGGCGGTGCGCAACGTCGAGGAGACGATCGCGCCCGAGATCGACGGCATGGAAGCGAGCGAGCAGGCGGCCGTCGACCAGGCGCTGCTCGAGCTCGACGGCACGCCGAACAAATCGGCGCTGGGCGCCAACGCGATCCTCGCCGTGTCGCTCGCGGTCGCGCGCGCGGCCGCGGACGATGCCGGGCTGCCGCTCTATGCGTACCTCGGCGGTGTGGGCGGGCGGCTCCTGCCCGTGCCGCTCGTGAACGTGATCAATGGCGGCGCCCACGCCGACAACGGCATCGACTTCCAGGAGTTCATGCTCGTCCCTGCGGGCGCCGACTCGTTCGGCAACGGGATCCGCATGGCGGTGGAGGTCTTCCACGCGCTCAAGGAAACGCTGAAGGAAAAGAAGCTCGGCACCGGGCTTGGCGACGAGGGCGGCTTCGCGCCCGCCCTCGGCAGCAACACCGCCGCGCTCGACTTCCTCATGCAGGCGATCGAGCGGGCAGGGTACCGTCCCGGCGACGACATCGCGCTGGCCCTCGACGTCGCGGCCAGTGAGTTCGCGCAGGATCACGGCCGCTATCGGCTGCGCCGCGAGGGCGTCACGCTCGACGCGGAGGAGCTGATCTCGCGCTACGAGGCTATCGTGGAGCGCTATCCGATCGTGTCGATCGAGGATGGCCTGGGCGAGGACGATTGGGCCGGCTGGGCGCTGCTCACGCGCCGCCTCGGCGGCCGCGTGCAATTGGTCGGCGACGATCTCTTCGTCACCAACCCGGCCGTCATCCAGCAGGGCATCCAGAAAGGCCTCGCGAACGCGGTGCTCGTGAAAGTCAACCAGGTCGGCACACTGACCGAGACGCTCGACGCCGTCGAGCTCGCCAAGCGCGCCGGCTACGGCACCGTGATCTCCCACCGCTCCGGGGAGACCGAGGACACGTTCGTCGCCGATCTCGCGGTGGCCGTGAACGCAGGGCAGATCAAAACCGGCTCCGTCGCCCGCAGCGAGCGGACGGCGAAGTACAACCAGCTGCTGCGCATCGAGGAAGAGCTCGGGCACGCCGCGTCGTGGCCCGGGCGCAGCCTCTACTCCCGCACCGCGCGGTGAGCCGCGGCCTGCGGCGGTTCGGCGTCGCCGGCCTGGTGCTGATCACGGTCACGCTCGGGGTATATGGCACGCGCGCGGTGTTGAAGGTCTCGGAGATGCGCCGCGAGATGGACAGCATGGAGCGCGACCTCGTCACGCTGCGCGCGCGGACGGAAGCGCTGACGAAGACGGTGGAGCAGCTCCGCAACGATCCGGCCTACATCGAAAAGCTCGCCCGCGAAGACCTGGGCTACGTGCGTGAGGGCGAGACCGTGCTGAAGTTCCCGAAGTCCGACGCCGGCCGATAGCCCGTGGACTGGCTCTGGGGGACGGGCTGGTTCTGGTTCGGCGTGTTCATCACCGCGATGCTCATCAACGCGCGCGCGGCGTTCAAGCTGCTCGTCGACTGGAAGGGCATGCTGACGACGTGCCGCTTCGTCGAGGACGCGTACGCGCGGCTTCCCGAGCTGCCGGACGAGGCGGCGCTCGAGCGCGCCGGCGCACCCGTCTTCATCCATCTGGTGCCCGCCTGGGAAGAGCCCGCCATCGCGGAGACGCTCGGGGCGCTGCTCGCCTCGCGGTACCCGCACACCCGACTGCACGTCGTCGTCGCCACGAAGGAAAGCGAGGAGGCCGCCCCGCATCCCGGCATGGTCGCGCCGACGGCCGAGCTCGTACGGCGCTTTCGCGAGACGCTGCCGCCGTGGCAGCAGAAGTCGCTGTCGGTGGTCGCGATGCCGGGCGCGGGACGCAAGGCGCACCAGCTCAACTGGGCGCTGCGACCCGAGGCGCTCGGCCTCACGCTGGGTGAGGGATACGACCCGCGGCGCGTCTACGTCGGCGTCAGCGACGCCGACTCGCTGCCCGATCCGAACGTGTACCGGTGGATCGCCGCCGAGGTGCTGGCGGGCCGCGGCGCGCCGGCCTATCAGGGCGTGACGCTCTCGCTCGCGAACTTCGACGCCCACGACACGCGCGGGCGCGTCTGCGCGATCCAGCAGTCGTCGATCTTCATCCGCGTCTCGATCGCGCGGCTCATCAACGAGGTGCGGCGGCTGCGCTGGTTCGCGGCGCTGACGGCCCGCGCGCCGCGGCTGGCGCGCCCGCTGCGGCCGGTCTTCGACTTCTGCTTCCGGCGCTCGCAGATCTGTCTCGGCCACAACCAGTTCGTGCGGCTCGACGTCCTGCAGGCGGTCGGCGGCTTTCCGACCGCGGGCGCGACGGAAGATTCCACGCTCGGCTACGCGATCGCCGCCCGCGGCCTGTTGCTGGCGCCGCTGCCGATGCTGGAGCTCGTCGACTTGCCGGAGGCGACGGAGAAGATGGTTCGGCAGAACGCGCGCTGGTACAAGGGCGTGCTCGACGATGTCCCGTATCTCTGGCGCGTGTGGCGCGCGGCGCCGACCGCGTTCAACGCCGCGCAGCTCTGCCGTCACGTCGGCAACAAGGTGCTCGAGTGGCCGATCGCCGCCGTCATCTATCCCGTGGTCGGCTTTCTCGGCTGGCACCTCGCGTACCGCTTCAGCGACCATCCCGTGCTCTTCGCGCTCGGGATCGCGTTTCCGTCGATCTCGCTCGGGCTCTCCATCTGGGTCGGCGGCGTCGTCACCCAGGACTGCATCGAGGACGTGGCGCGTCACCTGGACCGGCCCGTGGACGTGCGCCGCACCACGCTGGCGCACAAGTTCGCCGGCACGTTCCGGTGTCAGACGTACTGGCTGCTGGCCACGCGCGGCGCGTGGCGCGTGCTGTGGGCGCTCGGCACGCGGGGCCGCTTCGAAGCGCCGAAGACGGACCGCGTCACCCGCTAGCGC
>JBKOZH010000087.1:0-9624 GCA_046725765.1 Candidatus Methylomirabilota bacterium
TGCCGGCGACGTCGGAGATCATCGACAATCCGATCGGCACCGCCTGCGGCTTCGCCGTGGACATCGGCCGCGCGCGCTTTTACTTCACGCCGGGCGTGCCCCGCGAGCTTCGGCGCATGCTCGAGGAGCAGATCATTCCGCGGCTGCTCGCGAAGAGCGGTCTGCAGACGGCAATCCACCTCAAGCGCTTCCACTCCTACGGGCTCGGCGAATCGCACGTCGACGCGCTGCTGACCGGCGTGGAGGCGCTCGTTCCCGATGGCAGCATCAAGCTCGGCTTCCGCGCGCACTATCCGCAGCTCGAGACGAAGCTGACCGCGCGCGGACGCGACCTCGACGACGTGCGCGCCAAGCTCGCGCCGGTCGAGGCCGAGATCCGCAAGCGGCTGGGCAACTTCATCCTGGCCGAGGACGATCAAACGCTCGAGGGCGTCGTGCTCAGCGAGCTCACGCGCCGCGGCGCCACGCTCGCGATCGTGGAGACGTTCACCAGCGGTCAGATCGCCGCGCGGCTCGGCCACCTGCCCGGCGCAGAAAAAGTGTGCCGGCGCGGCCTGCTCTCCCGCGACCTCGCCGAGGTCTGCGCTGCCGTCGGCGTCCAGGCGCCCGTCGGCGAGACGACGCGCGAGACCGCCGAGGCGGTGGCGCGCGCGGCGCGCCAGCAGGCGGGCGTCAGCCATGCGCTGGCCGTGCTGATCGATCTCGACGAGGGCGCGGACCGCATCGAGTTCGGCGGCACGATCTGCCTGGCGATCGCGACCGCGGACGACGCCGCGTCCCGACGCAGCCGCATCGTCGGCGGCCGGGAGTGGGTGCGGCTGGGCGCCGTCGAGATGGCGCTCGACTGCCTGCGCCGATATCTGCAAGGCCTGCCCGTCTACGAGCGCATCGACTTCGAAAAAGTGTGAGAGAGGAGACCGCCATGCCGTACGAAGCCCAACAGGCCGAGACCGTCCTGATGCGCGGGCACCGCGGTGACCGCATCGACGCGTACCTCGCGCGACCGCTCGGCGGCGGCCCCTACCCCGGCGTGGTGGTGATCCATCACATGCCCGGCTGGGACGGGCCCAGCAAGGAGATCGCGCGGCGCTTCGCACATGAGGGCTTCGTCGCCATCCTGCCGAACCTCCACTTCCGGGAGGGCAAGGCCACGCCCGAGGAGAACAGCGCCAGCGTGCGTGCGGCCGGCGGCATGCCCGACGACCGCACGATGGGCGACGTGCAGGGCGCGATCGACTACCTGCGCGAGTTGCCCTATCTCAACGGCAAGGTCGGCGTCATCGGCTACTGCTCCGGCGGCCGCCAGAGCTACCTGGCCGCTTGCACGCTGCGCGGCATCGACGCCGCGATCGATTGCTACGGCGGCGGCGTGGTGGCGAAGCCCGAGGAGCTCACTCAGCGCCAGCCGACGGCGCCGATCGAGCTCACCAAGAATCTGCAGTGCCCGCTGCTCGGGCTGTTCGGCGTCGAGGACACCCGCCCGTCGCCCGACGACAATGCCAAGACCGAAGCGGCGCTCAAAGAACACCGCAAGACGTACGAATTCCACACGTACGAGAACGCCGGCCACGCGTTCTTTGCCGTCGACCGGCCGCAGTATCGGCAGGCCGCCGCGATCGACGGCTGGAAGAAGGTGCTCGGCTGGTTCGAGAAGTACCTGCGCGGAGGTGCGCGGTGAAAGTGAAAGCGGTCAACGGCTTCGCGCGGATCCTCAAGGCCGAGGGCATTCCCTGGGTCAGCTGCTATCCCACGAGCCCCGTGAACAACGCGCTCGGCGAGGAAGGCGTGCCGATCCTCATGATGGGCGAGGAGCGCTTCGCCGTCGCCGTGGCCGACGCGTTCTCGCGCGTGACGTCCGGCAAGCAGATCGGCGCCTGCACCGTGATGGCTGGTCTCAACGCGGCAGGCATCCAGATGGCGTACGGCGCGGTCGCCCAGGCCTGGGAGGATTCGTCGCCGCTGCTCGTCATCGCCGAGGGCGTGGGACCGAGCGCTACCCGGCACACGCACTACGACATCGGCGAGGCGTTCAAGTCGGTGACCAAGTGGGTCGGCGAGATCGGCCGCGCCGAGCTCGTGCCGGATTACGTGCGCCGCGCGTTCACGCACTTGCGCTCCGGACGCCCCGGCCCGGTGCTGCTCCTCATCCCGCGCGATCTCGGCGAGTACGACGAGGCCGAGCACCCGTACACGGCCGTGAAGGGCTGGCGCACCGGCCCCGATCCCGACGACGTGACGGCGGCCGTAAAGGCGTTGCTCGCGGCCAAGAACCCGCTGCTCTACGTCGGCGAGGGCGTGCTCTACGCCGACGCGACGGCCGAACTTTTGCGCTTTGCCGAGGCGGCGCAGGCGCCGGTGCTGACCACGCTCAAGGCCAAGAGCGCGTTCCCCGAGAACGACCCGCTGTCGGTCGGCGTGCGCGGCTCGCACGCCGATCATTTCTTGAAATCGTGCGACCTGCTCTTCTCGATCGGCGCCAGCCTGTTCCCGAACCGCTTCAGTCACGCCATCCCGGGAGCCGAGGCGAAGACCATCGTGCAGTGCACGGTGGACTTGCTCGACATCAATCGCTCGTACGAGACGCGCCACGCGGTGATCGGCGACGCCAAGCTCACGCTCGCGGCGCTGACCGACGAGCTCGGGCGACGCGGCGGCCGCAAGGCGCCCGCGATCCTCGACGAGGTCAAGACGGCGAAGGCCGCGTTTCGCGCGAAGTTCGAGCCGTGGCTGACGTCGAACGAGACGCCGATCAATCCCTACCGCGTGCTCGGCGACTTGATGAAAGTGCTCGATCCGAAGAACTCGTTCGTCACGGCCGACTCGGGCAACACGCGCGACCAGACCAGCACGGTGTACGAGGCGCAGATCCCGCGCGGCTTCCTCGGCTGGGGCAACGTCTCGACGCTCGGCTTCAGCCTGGCCGGCGCCGTCGCCGCCAAGCTCGCCTATCCGAACCGGCAGTGCGTGCACATCACCGGTGACGCGGGCGTCTGCTACATGATGGGCAACTTCGAGGCGGTGGCGCGCTACGGCATCGGCATCACGACGCTGCACATCAACAATGGCGGCTATTCGGGCTACGGCCCCGGCTTCTGGGGGACCGGGCACGATCCATACACGTGGAAGGTCTCCGACCACGCCAAGGCGTGCATGGCGAACATGGCGAAGGCCGTGGGCTTCCACAGCGAAGACGTCGACAAGCCGTCCGAGATCATTCCCGCGCTCAAGCGCGCGTTCGACGAGAACGCCAAGGGACGGCCCGCGTTCGTGGAGTTCCTGTGCTCGCACCATCCGGTTCACGGCGGCTGGGTGAGGTCCGCATGAGCGATGACATCCGCATCCAGTTCACGCGCTTCTCGGCGTTCTACTCGCCGCTGATCGCGACGATCGCCGGCGGCTTTCTCGCACGCGAGGGCTTCACGCCCAAGCACTCGGTGGCGCCGCCGGGCAAATCGGCGATCGAAGGCGTCGTCGCCGGGATCGTGGACGTCTGTCAGTCAGCGCCCTCGCAGGCGTTCGGTCCGCTCGAAAAGGGCCAGGCGCCGCCGGCCGTGCACTTCGCGCAGATCAACGAGATGGACGGGTTCTTTTTGACGGCGCGCGCGCCCGATCGAGCGTTCACGTGGGACAAGCTGCGGGGCAAGCGCGTGCTGGTGGACCATGGCGGCCAGCCGCTCGCGATGTTCACGTACGCGTGTCACAAGCGCGGCCTGCCGTACACCGAGCTCACCGCCGTCGACGTGCCGAGCGGCCAGATGGACCAGGCGTTCCGCAAAGGCGAGGGCGACTACATCCACCAGCAGGGGCCGGCGCCGCAGCAGCTCGAGCACGACGGCGTCGGCCATGTCGTTGCGTCGGTCGGCGAAGCGATCGGCCCGTGCGCGTTCTCCAGCCTGGCCGCGACGCGCGAGTGGCTCAAGAGCGGCGCCGCCGCGCGCTTCATGCGCGCCTATCGCGCGGCGCGCGCGTGGCTGCTCGCGACGCCCGCGCAGGAGATCGCCGCCGCCGAAGCGTCGTTCTTCCCGGAGGTCGACCGCGCCGTGCTGACGCAGACGATCGCGGCCTACCAGAAGCTCGGGTGCTGGACGCCGCACGTCGAGATCACGCGGCCGGCGTTCGAGGCCACGCTGGACGTGTTCGCGCACTCAAAGCTGATCACGAAGCGCCACCGCTACGAAGACGCGGTGGCTCCGCCGCCGGGAAGTTAGCCGCTCGCGCGTCGGTGGTGTCGCACGGCGCGCGTCGAGATGAAGAACCCGGTCACTGACAGCACCGGCAGCGCGAGGCCGACCGCCACATAGAGCAGCCGGGACGCCCATCCGGCGAAGTCGCCCGCGTGCAGCGCGTGCACGACGTCCCAGGCGGTACGGGGCCGCGAAACGCCGGTCGCGACCACACCGCCGCCGTCGACGACGACGGACTCGATGCCTCCATCGGGCCGCCGAGTGTCGGCGCGTACGCGATTCCCCGGCTCGGCGACGAACGCCACGATCTGTCCGCGCATCGCGACGCGCGCGGCGATGGCGTCGAGCGAAGGCAACCGCCGTCTCGCATCTGCCGGCGAGGCCGCCGACGTGACGCCGGCGAGCGCGAGCAGTGTCCCGGTCACGCCAACCACGGCGCCAACCACGAGCGCGCAGACGCCGACGACACGATGCACTGTGCGGCTGCGTCCACGCACGCGGCGCGTGACCGACGGGCCATACAGCCAGATCCCGGTCACGCCCTCGACGACCAGCCACAACCCGAGCAAAGCGACGAGCACGGCCCCGACACGTCCAGCGTGCAATACGCCGTGGAGCGAGCGCACCGCCATTAGCACTGAGCGTTCCGGCGCGCGCGTATCGATGACGCGCAGAGTGGAAGGGTCCACGGCGACGTCGAGCCGATGGCCTGCGACCGCCAACTCGACGACGAACGGTTCCGTCGCGCGGGCCGGCACTCTCAGGGCGCGCGGCTCAGCACCCGGCTGGGCGAAGAGTGCGGCGGCCACGATCGCGTCGAGCGACCGCGGCGCGGCAGCGCTCGCGGTCAGCGCCGGCGTCCCATTCGTCACCCGCTCGATCTCCGGCGCAAACACCAGCACGCTGCCGCTGAGACCGAGCACGAGCAGCAGCGGACCGCTGACGAGCCCGCCCCACAGATGCGCCCGCGCCGCCAGTCGCCGCATGGTGTAGCCTAACCGCGTTTGGCCCGGAGGCGTCGATGAAGCGCAGCGAGTCGCGGATCCTGACCACTCACACGGGCAGCTTGCCTCGCACGCCGGCCCTGCGCGATCTGCTCGTGCGGCAAGACCGCGGCGAGACGGTCGACGCGGCAGCGCTCGCACGCGAAGCCGAAGCCGCGGTCCGCCACGTCGTGGCCCGTCAGCTCGAGGCCGGCGTCGACGTCGGCAATGACGGAGAGCAGCCGCGCGTCGGCTTCTCGACGTATCCGGCGCGCCGCATGCAAGGCTTCGGCGGCGCCAGCAAGCGCCGGCTCTCGCGCGACATCGCCGAGCACCCCGACTACGCGTCGCGCCTGTCCCGGCAGCGCGCGGGGGCAGCGCGGATCAACGACGCGCCCCAGGCGGTGAGCGACGTCGCCTACACGGATCTCACCGAAGCGACGACGGAGTGTGACCTCTTCCGGCGCGCGCCCGGCGCCGAGAAGTTCGCGGAAGCCTTCATGACCGCCGCCTCGCCCGGCGTGATCGCGACGATCATGCTCGACGCCTATTACGGTTCCCACGAGCGCTATCTGAAAGCGCTGGCGCGCGAGATGCGCCGCGAGTACGAGCTGATCGTCTCACGCGGGTTCGTGCTCCAGCTCGACTGCCCCGATCTGGCCATGGAGCGCGCGCGCTTCTTCCAGGACGATTCGCTCGACACATTTCTCGCCGCGGTCGCGCTACACATCGATGCCATCAACGAGGCGATCGCCGGGCTGCCGGCCGATCGCATTCGGCTGCATCTGTGCTGGGGCAACTACGACGGGCCGCACACGCACGACGTGCCGCTGGAACCGTTGCTGCCGATCGTCTACCGCGCGCGAGTCGGCGCGCTCTCGCTGCCGCTCGCGAGCCCGCGCCACCAGCACGAGCTGAAGGCCTTTCGCCGGCATCCCCTGCCCGACGGCATGCTGTTCGTCCCGGGCGTGATCGATTCCACCACCAACGTCGTCGAGCATCCGGAGGTCGTCGCCGACCGCCTCGTCGCCGTCGTCGAGACCATCGGCGATCGCACGCGCGTGCTGGCGGGTGTGGATTGTGGGTTTGGCACGTTCGCCGGCTCGCAGCTGGTCGAGGACAGCGTGGTCTGGGCAAAGCTCCGCGCGCTGCGCGAGGGCGCCGATCTCGCCACGCGGCGACTCTGGCGCTGAGGAGACTGACATGGCGAGACTGACGGCCATCACGAGCAAGCAGCAGGTCGCGCCCAAGGACCAGCCGATCGTCGACGCGATCGTCACCAGCCGCGGCGCGCTGCAAGGCCCGTTCACGATGTTCCTGCACTGCCCCGAGCTGGCCGGGCGCCTCGCGCACCTCGGCGCCTTCGTCCGCTTCGAGGGCACGCTCGACATGCGCGTCCGCGTGCTGGCGGCGATGACGGTCGCGCGCGAGCTGGACGCCGTCTACGTCTGGGGCGCCCAGACCGGACAGGCCCGCAAGCTCGGCGTCCCGGAGACGACGATCGCAGCCGTTCGCGAGAATCACTCGCGCGGAGTGCCCGCTGAGGACGCACAGATCGTTGAGTTCACGCGCACGCTCCTGCGCCGGCATCGCATCGACGACGGGACGGTCAAGGCGCTGCGCGCGCGCTTTGGCGACGACGGCTTCATCCAGCTCACCGGCGCCATCGGCTACTACAGCATGCTCGCCATGACGGTGAACGCGTGCGAGCTCGAGGCCGCGCCTGGCGCCGAAGTCCTCACCCCGGGAGCCACAGCATGATGACGCGAGCGCTCGTTGTTGCCTTCGTCGCGCTGCTGACCGTCACACCCGCCGTCGCCGCCGAGCTTCCGGCGGCGAAAGCAGAGCAGGTCGGACTGTCCACCGAGCGCCTCGATCGCATCACCCAGGTGCTGCGTGCGGACGTCGAGCGCGGTCGCATTCCTGGGGCCGTTGTGCTCGTGGCGCGCAAGGGCCGCGTGGCGTACCTGCAGCCGGTTGGCTTCCGTGACAAGGCGTCGGGAGCGCCGATGAGCTCCGATGCGATCTTCCGCATCGCCTCGATGACGAAGCCCATCGTGACGGTGGCCGCGCTGTCACTGTACGAGGAAGGCCGGCTGCTCCTGTCCGATCCCGTGTCGAAATACATTCCGGCCTTCAAGGACCAGAAGGTCGGTCTCGAGCGCGCGGCCGCCGAGCGCGAGATGACGATCCAGGATCTGATGCGTCACACGTCCGGCCTCACCTACGGCAACCGCGGCACGAGCGAGATCTACAAGATGTATCCCGAGTCGTCGAACATCGCGTCACTCACGCTGGCGATGGATGAGTTCATCGACCGCGTGAGCAAGGCGCCGCTGCTCTACCAGCCGGGCACGCGGTGGGAGTACAGCCTGTCGACCGACGTGCTCGGGCGCGTGGTGGAGATCGTTGCCGGCAAGTCGCTGGGCGAGGTGCTCGCCGAGCGCATCTACCGGCCGCTGAAGATGACAGACACGACGTTCCTCGTGCCCGGCGAAAAGCGTTCGCGCATCGCGCAGCCGCTGCCGACCAACCCCGACACGGGCGCGGCGGTCACGGTTCACGACCCGGCCGTGCCGCGCAAGTTCGACTGCGGCGGCGGCTGCGCCGTGTCGACGGCGGCCGATTACGCGCGCTTCGCTCAGATGCTGCTGAATCGCGGCAGTCTCGACGGGGCACGCGTGCTGAGCTCACGCATGGTCGACTTCATGACGGCCGATCACCTTGGCGCGATCTCGCGGGGCAGCTTCGCCTCCTCCCCCGGCTACACCTGGGGCCTCGGGGTCGCCGTCCGCCAGGACAAGGGCCTTGCCCCGATGCCGGGATCGAGCGGCGATTTCTACTGGCCGGGCGCCTACGCGACGTACTGGTGGGCCGATCCGAAAGAAGACATGGTCGTCGTGTTCATGACGCAATCACCGCTGGGACGTCATTATCAACAGCTGGTGCGCGGCCTCGTCTACCAGGCCATCGCGGAATAGCACGCGGGAGGACGCGGCATGAAGATCGTCGACGCGCAGATCCATCTCTGGAACGCCGGCAAACCAACGAACGCGAACCACCGTCAGGTCGCCGCGTACACCAAGGACGATGCACTGAAAGAAATGGACGCCGCCGGCGTCGACGCCGCGCTGATCCATCCGCCGGCGTCGTGGGACCCGAACTCCAACGAGCTGGCTGTCGAGGCCGCACGAGCGCATCCCAATCGATTCGCGATCCTCGGAAACTTTCCGCTCGACAAACCGGAAAGCCGCGCGCTGATCGATGGGTGGAAATCGCGGCCGGGCATGCTCGGCCTGCGGTTCGTCTTCTTGCAGCCGCACCAGAAGACGTGGCCGACCGACGGCACGATCGACTGGCTGTGGCCGGCGGCGGAGCGCGCGGGCATCCCCGTCGCGTTGCTCGCGGCGACGTTCCTGCCGAAAGTCGCGCAGGTCGCCGAGCGCCATCCGCGGCTGAAGCTGATCATCGACCATCTCGGCCGCCCATCCGGCACCAAGGACGACGCGGCGTGGGCGAACCTCTCCGAGATGCTGGAGCTCGCGAGATTCCCGAACGTCGCCATCAAGGCGACTGGCGCGCCGAGCTACTCGAGCGAGCCTTATCCCTACCGCAACATCCACGACCACCTGCGCCGGATCTACGACGCGTTCGGCCCGGCGCGCATGTTCTGGGGCACGGACATCACGCGCATGCCGTGCTCCTGGCGGCAGTGCGTGACGATGTTCACCGAGGAGCTGCCGTGGCTGTCGGGACGCGACAAGGAGCTGGTGATGGGCCGGGCCGTGTGTGACTGGCTCGGCTGGAACCTGCCGCAGAAGTAAGGGCAACCGCAGAGGTGAGGGCAACGCTATGGAGATGAAGGCTGCCGTCTTTCGCAAGACGCACGCGCCACTGACGATCGAGTCCGTCGAGATCGACAAGCCGTGGGGACGCGAGGTCCTCGTCCGCACGGCGGCGACGGGTGTCTGCCACAGCGATCTGCACGTCGTCGACGGCCAGGGACGCTGGCCGCTCGACCGTCCGATCGTGCTGGGTCACGAAGGCGCGGGCGTCGTCGAGGCCGTCGGGCCGGACGTGACGACGCTGCGGCCCGGCGACCACGTCGTGGCGTGTCTCTCGGGCTTCTGCGGCGCGTGTCCGCAATGCCTCGACGGCCATCCGAACCTCTGCACGGGCGGCCTGGTCCAGCGGGCGGACTCCGCCGCGCCGCGGCTGTCGCAGGGCGGCGCGCCGCTGCGCCAGTTCATCGGCATCGCGAGCTACGCCGAGCGCATGCTACTGCACGAGAACTCGGTCGTGAAGATCGACGACGACCTGCCCCTGGACCGCGCGGCGCTCGTGGGCTGCGGCGTGCTGACCGGGGTCGGTGCGGCGCTGCGGACGTCCGGGCTGCAAGCGGGCCAGACGGTCGCCGTGTTCGGCTGCGGCGGCGTCGGCCTGGCCATCGTCCAGGG
>JBKOZH010000267.1:0-5942 GCA_046725765.1 Candidatus Methylomirabilota bacterium
GTCAGCAGCAGCGCGACCAGCGCGCCCACGCCCGCCGACGGCAGTGTCGAGAGAATCGTGAACGGGTGCACGAGACTCTCGTAGAGGATGCCGAGCACGATGTAGACGGCGACCAGCGCGGCGAGGATGAGCAGCGGCTGATTCGCCAGCGCCGCCTGGAACGCCTGCGCGGTGCCCGTGAAGTTGCCGCGGATACCGGCCGGCAGGCCGATGCGGTTGGCCTCGTCGAGAATGGCCGTGACCGCGTCACCCAGCGCGACCTCGGGGGCCAGATTGAAGAACACGGTGATGGCGGGGAAGAGCCCCTGATGGTTCACCTGTAGCGGCGCGCGGCTCGTGCCGAACTTCGTGACGGCGGTGAGGGGCACCATGTTCCCCGACTGCCCGCGCAGGTAGATCTGCGAGAGCGCCTCGGGGCTCTGCCAGTACTCGGGCGCGACCTCCATGACGACGTGGTACTGGTTCAGCGTCGTGTAGATCGTCGAGACCTGCCGCTGGCCGAACGCGTCGTAGAGCGTCTCGTCAATCATCCGCGTGCTGATGCCGAGCCGCGCGGCGGTGGCGCGGTCGATCTCGAGCGGGACCTGCAGCCCGCGGTCTTGCTGATCGCTCGAGACGTCGCGCAGCTCCTTCATCCGCCGCATCGCGGCGACCAGCCGCGGCGCCCAGGTGTTGAGCTCCTCGAGGTTGTCGCTGACGAGCGTGTACTGATACTGCGCCTGGCTGATGCGGCCGCCCAGACGCACGTCTTGCACGGCCTGCAGGAACAGCATGGCCCCCGGGACTTGCGCGAGCTTGGGACGCAGCCGTGCGATCACCTCGTCGGCGGAGATCTTGCGCTCGGCGCGCGGCTTGAGCGACACAAACATGCGGCCGGTGTTGCTCGTCGTTCCACGCCCGCCACCGCCGCCGGTGAAGGCCGTCGCCGTTTCGACGGCGGGGTCCTTGCTCACGATGTCGACGAAGCGAACCATCTTCTCTCGGATGGCCGCGAACGAGGTGTCCTGGGCGGCCACGAGCACGCCGCCGAGACGCCCGTTGTCCTGCTGCGGAAAGAAGCCCTTGGGGACGATGACGAAGAGATAGACGTTCACCGCGAACGTGATCACAGCGATCAGCATGACGAGAGCCGGATGCCGCAGCGTCCAGGACAGCGTCGCATCGTACCCGCGCAGGATCCAGCCGCGGCGCTCGTGCGCGGTGTTGCGCTTGGCGCGGAGCAGGAGGGCGCACATCATCGGCGTCGTCGTCAGCGAGACCAGGAGCGAGATGATGATCGCGATCGACATGACCGCAGCGAACTCGCGGAACAGCCGCCCGACCAGCCCGCCCATCAAGAAGATCGGGATGAACACGGCGATGAGCGAGACGCTGATCGACAGCACCGTGAAGCCGATCTCCTGCGCGCCGACCAGCGCCGCCTGCGCCACAGGCATCCCGGCCTCGAGGTGGCGGATGACGTTCTCGACGACGACGATCGCGTCGTCCACGACGAAGCCGGTGGCGATGGTCAGCGCCATCAGCGAGAGGTTGTCGATCGAGTAGCCGATGATCCACATCACGCCGAACGTCCCGATCAGCGAGACGGGCACGACGACGCCGGGGATCAGCGTTGCGCGCCAGTCGCGCAGGAACAGGAACACCACGAGGATGACGAGGCCGATGGCGATGGTCAGCGCCAGCTCGACGTCGTGCACGGACGAGCGGATCGTGACCGTCTGATCCAGCACGACGTTGAGGTTGACGTCGCCCGACACGCTGGCCTGGAGGATCGGCATCTCCTCACGGACGCGGTCCACCGTGTCGATGACGTTGGCGCCGGGCTGCCGGTAGACGACGAGCAGGATGGCCGGCTTGCCGTTGGACAGGCCGAGCGCACGGAGGTCCTCGACCTCGTCGCGCACGTAGCCGACGTCGCTCAGCCGCACGGCAGCGCCGTTGCGCCAGGCCACCACCAGCGGCGCGTAGTCCTTCGCGTAGCGCAGCTGATCCGTCGAAGCGATCTCCCACGAGCGCTCGAAGCCGTGCACCTGGCCCTTCGGCCGGTTCACGTTAGCCGTGGCCAGCACGCCGCGCACCTGCTCGAGGCCGATGCCGTACTGCGCGAGCGCGGTGGGATTGAGCTCCACGCGCACGGAGGGCAGCGAGCCACCGCCGACGAACACCTGGCCCACGCCGTCCAGCTTCGCGAGCTTCTGCTGCAGCACGGTGGACGCGACGTCGTACATCGCCGCGCGACTGACCGTGTCGGAGGTGAGCGCGATGATCATGATCGGCGCGTCAGCCGGGTTGACCTTGCGATAGGTCGGGTTGGACGGCATGTTCGGCGGCAGCTGGCCCGCCGCGGCGGCGATGGCCGCCTGCACGTCGCGCGCGGCGCCGTTGATGTCGCGCGCGAGATCGAACTGCAGCGTGATCGTGGTGGCGCCGAGGAACGACGTCGACGTCATCTCGGTCACGCCGGCGATGCGGCCGAACTGCCGCTCGAGCGGCGTGGCCACCGCGGAGGCCATCGTCTCCGGGCTGGCGCCGGGCAGCGCGGCCACGATCTGGATCGTCGGGAAGTCCACCTGAGGCAGCGGCGCCACCGGCAGCAGGCGAAAGCCGAGGACGCCCGCCAGCACGAGCGCCGCCGTCAGCAGCGTCGTCCCGACGGGCCGCCGGATGAACGGCGCCGAGATGCTCATGACGTCGCTTCCGCCGCCCGGCGCGCGCGGCGACCGCGCAAAGCACGCTGACCGAGCCGATCAAAGGCGAGATAGATGACGGGCGTCGTGTAGAGCGTCAGCAGCTGGCTCACGATCAGGCCGCCGACGATCGCGATGCCGAGCGGCTGGCGCAGCTCCGCGCCGACGCCGCCGCCGAACGCCAGCGGCACGCCGCCCAGCAGCGCGGCCATCGTGGTCATGAGGATCGGCCGAAAGCGCAGCCGGCACGCCTCCTCGATGGCCTCGCGCGCCGGCCGCCCCTCGGTGCGCTGCATGTCGAGCGCGAAGTCGATCATCATGATCGCGTTCTTCATCACGATGCCGATTAACAAGATGATGCCGATCAGCGCGATCACCGTGAGCTCGAGCCGCATGACGATCAGCGCCAGGAGCGCGCCCAGACCGGCCGACGGCAGCGTGGACAGGATCGTCACCGGGTGCACCCAGCTCTCGTACAGCACGCCGAGCACGATGTACACGCACACGATCGCAGCCAGGATGAGCAGCGGCTGGTTGGCGAGCGCGGCCTGGAACGCGCGCGCGGCGCCCAGGAACCCGCTCTGGACCGACGGCGGCAGATTGATGGCGCGCGCGGCGGTCTTGATCGCGTCCACGGCGTCGCCGAGCGAGGCGCCGGGCGCCAGATTGAAGGAGATCGTCACCGCCGGAAACTGCCCCTGGTGTGCGATCACCAGCGGGGCCGCGCGCTCCTGCACGGTCGCGAGCGTGGCCAGCGGCACCTGGGCCGAGCCGGCCGGCGCGGTGACGCCCGGCGCGGCGGGGCCGGGCACGGGGTTCGAGCGCAGATAAATGCGGCCGAGCGCGTCGGGCGACGAGCGGAACTCCTCCTTGACCTCGAGCACCACGCGGTACTGGTTGAGCTGCGTGAAGACCGTCGAGATCTGCCGCTGGCCGAACGCGTTGTAGAGCGCGTCGTCGATCATCTGCGGCGTGATGCCCAGCCGCGACGCCGTCGCGCGGTCGATGTTGACGAGCGCCTCGAGGCCCGAGTCCTGCTGGTCGCTCGCCACGTCGCGCAGGACGGCCTGCTCGCGCAGCCGCGCGACCAGCCGCGGCGCCCAGGCGCGCAGCTGCTTTTCGTCCGCGTCCTCCAGGCTGTACTGGAACTGCGTGCGGCTCACGCGGTCCTCGACGGTGAGGTCTTGCACGGGCTGCAGGTAGAGCGCGATGCCGGAGACCTGCGCGAGCGCCGGCCGCAGCCGGTCAATGATCTCGACGACGCCGTCGCGCTCGCCGAGCGGCTTGAGGTTGATCAGGATGCGGCCGCTGTTGAGCGTGACGTTGGTGCCGTCGACGCCGATGAACGACGACAGCCCGGCGACGGCCGGATCTTTCAGGATCACGCGGGCCAGCGCCTGTTGCCGCGCAGCCATGGCCGGAAACGACACGTTCTGCGGCGCCTCGGAGATGCCCAGGATCACGCCCGTGTCCTGCACGGGGAAGAGACCCTTGGGAATCGCGACGTAGAGCGCGATCGTGACCAGCAGCGTGACGCCAGCGACGAGCAGCACGGCCGGCTGGTGCGCGAGGATGCGCCGCAGGGACGTCATGTAGGCGTTGACCAGGCCATCGAACACGCGCGCGGCGCCGCGGGCGAAGCGGCCTTCACGGCGCTCCTCCGGCCGCTTGAGCAGCTTGGCGCACATCATCGGCGTGAGGGTGAGCGAGACGACGGCCGAGACGAGAATCGCGGCCGCCAGCGTCATCGCGAACTCGCGGAAGAGACGCCCGACGATGTCGCCCATGAAGAGCAGCGGGATCAGCACCGCGATGAGCGAAACGGTCAGCGACAGAATCGTGAAGCCGATCTGCCCCGAGCCGGTGAAGGCGGCGGCCAGCGGCGCCTCGCCCTCCTCGATGTAGCGCGCGATGTTCTCGATCATGACCACGGCGTCGTCGACGACGAAGCCGGTGGCGATGGTGAGCGCCATCAGCGACAGGTTGTTCAGCGAATAGCCGAGCGCGTACATGACGGCGAACGTCCCGACGATGGCCACGGGCACCGTGACGCCAGGGATGAACGTTGCCGCCGCGGATCTCAAGAATAGGAAGATCACGAGCACGACCAGGACGATTGCGAGAATGAGCTCGAACTGCACGTCGTGCACGGAAGCACGGATCGTCGTCGTGCGGTCGGTCAGCACCTCGACCTTGACGGAGGCCGGCAGGCCGGCCGACAGCTGGGGCAGCAGGCGCTTCACACGGTCGACGACCTCGATGATGTTGGCGCCGGGCTGACGCTGGATGTTGACGATGATCGCCGGGTGGTCGTTCATCCACGCAGCCTGCCGCACGTTCTCGGCGCCGTCGATCACGTCGGCGACGTCCGTCAGCCGCACGGGCGCGTTGTTCCTGTAGGCGATGACCAGCGCGCGGTACTGCGCGCTCTGGTGCAGCTGATCGTTGGCGCCGATGGTGTAGGCCTGATACGGCCCGTCGAGACTGCCCTTGGCCTGGTTGACGTTGGCCGCGGCCACCGCGTTGCGCACGTCGTCCAGCGTCAGACCGTAGCCCGCGAGCAGCGCGGGGTTGACCTGGATGCGCACGGCCGGCTTCTGGCCGCCCGACAGGGTGACGAGGCCCACGCCCGGGAGCTGCGCGATCTTCTGCACGAGCCGCGTGTCCGCCAGGTCCTGCACCGCGGTGAGTGGCAGCGCATCCGACGTCAGCGCCAGCGTCAGGACCGGCGCGTCGGCGGGATTGACCTTGCTGTAGACGGGCGGGTTCGGCAAGTCGCGCGGCAGGAACGAGGACGCGGCGTTGATCGCCGCCTGCACCTGCTGCTCGGCGATGTCGAGCGCGAGCGCCAGATCAAACTGCAACGTGATGACGCTCGAGCCCGCTGAGCTGGTCGACGTCATCTGCTTCAGACCGGGGAGCTGGCCGAACTGGCGCTCGAGGGGCGCCGTTACCGCTGAGGCCATGACGTCGGGGCTCGCGCCCGGATAGAACGTGACCGTCTGGATTGTCGGGTAGTCGACCTGGGGCAGGGCGGACACCGGCAGCTGCCGGTACGCGATGGCGCCTGCGAGCACGATCGCCGCCGTCAGTAGCGCGGTCGCCACCGGTCGGAGGATGAACTGCCGCGACAGGTTCACGACCGCGTCCGCGCGGGCTGGCGCTCCCGGGGCTCGACCCGCGCGCCGTCCTGCAGCCGCTCGGCGCCGTCCACCACGACCGCCTCGCCGGCGGCCAGCCCCTGCTTGACGGCCA
>JBKOZH010000088.1:0-5635 GCA_046725765.1 Candidatus Methylomirabilota bacterium
CACGCGGAGCTCGCGCTGCACCCGATCGACCTCCGCCACCGCTTCCGAGAGGGACACGCCGAGCCGCGTGTTGAACGAGATCGTGACGGACGGCAGCTGTCCGAGGTGGTTGACCGTGAGCGGGCCGATGCCGGGCGTCACAGCGGCCACGGACGCGAGGGGCACCAGCGCGCCCTTGCTCGAACGAATGTAGAGCAGCCCGAGCGCGTTGGGATCGCGCTGGAACTGCGGATCGACCTCGAGGATCACCCAGTATTGGTTGGCCGGCGTGTAGATCGTGGAGACCTGCTTGGAGCCGTAGGCGGCGCCGAGCGCATTCTCAATCTGGTCCGCGGTGACGTCCAGCGCGGCCGCCTTGTTGCGATCGATCTCCACGCGCACCTGCGGACTGGTGATCTGCAGATCCGTGTTGACGTCTTGCAGTCCCGGCAGCTGGCGCAGCCGATCGTAGATCAGCGGCGCCCAGTGATAAAGCTCGTCGGTGTCCGTGTCCTGCAGCGTGTACTGGTAGACGGCCTTCGTCAGCTGACCGCCGATGCGGATCGTCGGCAGGATCTGCGGAAACACCCGGATGCCCGGCACGGCCGCCAGCTTCGGCCGCAGGCGCTCGATGACCTTCTCGGCGTGCGGACGCTCGGCGCGCGGCTTGAGTAGCGAGAACACGCGCCCGTTGTTGAGCACCACGCTCGAGCCCGCGGCGCCGATGAACGACATGCTCTGCTGCACGGCCGGATCCTGGCGGATGATGTCCGCCACGGCCTTCTGCTTTTCCGCCATCGCCTCGAACGAGACGTCCTGCGCGGCCTCCGTGAACGCGAAGATGGTGCCGTTGTCCTCGGTGGGAATGAAGCCCTTGGGCATCACCGCGAAGAGATAAGCCGTGACGACGAACGTGAGGAGCAGCGCGACCATCGTGGTCCGACGGTGGCGGAGCGCCCACTTCAGTGTGTCGTCGTACCGGCGCAGCATCGCGTCGAAGAACCGCTCCGACGCGGCGTAGAGACGATTGTGGCCGCCGTGTGACGGCTTGAGGAACCGGCTGCAGAGCATCGGCGTCAGCGTCAGCGAGACGATGCCGGACACGAGCACCGCAGCGCCGATGGTCACCGCGAATTCTTTCAGCAGCCGTCCGACGACGCCGCCCATGAACAGCACGGGGATGAAGACCGCGGCGAGCGAGATGGTCATCGACAGAATCGTGAAGCCGATCTCGCGCGCGCCGCGTAGCGCGGCGGTCATGCGGTCCTCGCCCTGCTCCATGTGGCGCACGATGTTCTCGAGCATGACGACGGCGTCGTCGACGACGAAGCCGACGCAGAGCGTGAGAGCCATGAGCGAGATGATGTCGATCGTGTAGCCGAGCCCGTACATGATCGCGAACGTCCCGATGATCGAGAGCGGGACGGCGAGGCTCGGAATGACGGTCGCAGAAAGGTTGCGCAGAAACAGGAAGATGACCATCACGACCAGCGCGATCGTGAGCATCAGCGTGAACTGCACGTCATGCACCGACTCGCGGATGGCCACCGAGCGGTCGTACACGACGTTGAGGTTCACCGCCGCCGGCAGCTGGGTGCGGAACACCGGCAGCAGCTTGCGGATGGCGTCGACGACTTCGATCGTGTTGGTGCCGGGCTGCCGCTGCACGGCCAGCACGACGGCGCGCTCGCCGTTGAACCAGCCGGCGACCTTGTCGGTCTGCACGCCGTCGATCACGCGCCCGAGCTCTTCGAGACGCACGGGCGAGCCGTTGCGATACGCCACGGTCAGCGGCCGATAGGCCGCGGCGTCCATGAGCTGGCCCGTCGCCTGGACGTTGTAGGCCTGGTTCGGCCCCCACAGCGTGCCGGTCGGCTTGTTGACGTTGGCGCGCGCGATGGCCGCTTCGACCTCGTCGATGCCGAGGCCGCGCGAGGCAAGCGCGCGCGGGTCGACCTGCACGCGCACCGCGTACTTCTGCGAGCCGAAGATGGTGACCTGCGCCACCCCGGTGATCGTCGAGATGCGCTGGGCGAGGAACGTCTGCGCGTACTCGTCGACCGTGTAGAGCGGCAGCGTGGGCGAGCTGAGCGACATATAGAGGACGGGCTGGTCCGCGGGGTTGACCTTCTGGTAGATCGGCGGCGTCGGCATGCCGGGCGGCAGCAGCGTGGCGGCCTTGGCGATGGCCGCCTGCACGTCCTGTCCCGCGGCGTCGATGTTGCGCTCGAGCGTGAACTGGATGGTGATGTTGCTCACACCGAGCGCGCTCGTGGAGGTCATCGAGTCGATGCCGGCGATGGTGCTGAACTGCCTCTCGAGCGGCGTCGCCACCGCCGAGGCCATCGTCTCCGGCGTCGCGCCGGGCAGGTTCGCGATGACCTGAATCGTCGGGAAGTCGACGTTCGGCAAATCGTTCACCGGCAGCTTCTGGTACGCCATCACGCCGAAGATCAGCACGGCGGCCATCAGCAGCGTGGTGAGGACGGGACGACGGATGAAGAGCTCGGTGTTCACAGCGGGCTCACGACGCCTTGGGCTTGATCTCCACGCGGGCGCCGGGCACGAGCCGCAGCTGACCGTCGGTGACGACGCGCTCGCCGGCCACCACGCCCTTGGTGATGATTGTCTCCGTGGCGAGGCGGCGCCCCAGGTCGACCGGCCGGGGCTGAACGGTCATATCCGGCTTGACAACGAACACGTACGGCCCCTGCTGACCCGGCTGTATTGCCTGCGACGGGACGACGACGGCCGGCTCCGACGTCAGCGTCAGCACGACCTCCACGTACTGACCGGGCCACAGCACGTTCTGCGTGTTGTCGAATGTCCCCTTGAGCTGGATCGTCCCCGTCGTCGGATCGACCGTGTTGTTGACGAACGTCAGCCGGCCCACGGCGGGCTTGATCGCGCCGGGCGGCGTCGCTCGCACGCTGAGCGGCCCGGCCGCGCGATATCGCTTGATGTCGGCGAGGTGCTGCTGCGGCACCGCGAAGGATACGTAGATCGGGTGCACCTGCGCGATGACGACCATCGGATTGTCCTCGTTGGCCTTCACCACGTTGCCCGCCTGCAGCATCAGATTGCCGGTGCGGCCCTCCATCGGCGCGCGGATCGTCGTGTAGCCGAGGCTGAGCTTGGCCGTCTCCACCATCGCCTCGTCGGCGCGGATGACGGCACGCGCGTTGTCCACGCCGGCCTGCGCGGCCAGCGCGGCCGCGCGCGCGTTCTCGACGGCGGCGCGGTCGGCCTGCACCGTCGCCTCGAGCGCCGAGAGATTGGTGCGCACCTGGTCGTATTGCTCGCGCGCCACCAGCTCTTTGTCGAGGAGCGTCTTGTAGCGCTGGTCCTGCACGCGCGCGTTCGCCAGCTGCGCCTGGTCGCGCTCGAGATTGGCGATCGCTTGCTGGACCTCGGCCTGGCGCTGGGCGAGCGCGGCTTCGGCCTGACGCATCTGCGCGGTGTCGCGGCCGACATTGGCCTGCGCCTGCGCCAGCGCCGCCTCGAACGGGCGCGGATCGATCGTGAAGAGCAACTGCCCCGCCTTGACGTCCTGACCTTCGGTGAAGTGCACCTGCTGAACTTGTCCCGCGACCTGGGACTTCACACCGACCGTCGTGAGCGCCTGCACGTTGCCGATGACCGCGACGTCGAGCGGCACGTCGCGACGCACCGCCTCCGCGGCGAGGACAGGGACCGCGGGCGCTCGCGCCGCGGGCTGGGTCCCCGAAGCGCGGTCGCTGCACCCCGCGGCGCCCGCCAGCACGACGAGCATCAGGAGCGCGCCCGCGCATCTCATTTGTCCGCGGGCTCCACCGAGGCTTCGACGAGCGCTTCGAGCCCGCGTACGACCCGCGTGCGATCGTCTGCCGCCATCCGCGCCAGCACCGCTTCCAGGCTGCGCAGGCGCATCGCGTGCAGCTCGTCCACCAGCGCGGCGCCCGCCCGCGTGATCTCCAGCACGTACGCGCGGCGGTCGCCCGGATCGTCGGCGCGCGTGATGAATCCCTTTTGCTCCAGGCGATCCACGAGGTGCGTGACCGCGGGGAGCGTGACGCCGAAGGCCTTGCCGACGTCGCCCATGCGGCAGCCGCGATGAGCCGCGACGTGGAACAGCACCTGGCCTTGCGCGTAGGTCAGATCCAGCTCGGCGGCGCGCTGCCACAGAAACTGGCGGAAAATCGTGCTGCCCAGCGCGTTCAGCAGATCGAGGAGCTGCTCGGCTTGCGCCGTCCAGCGCGAGGACCGTGTCCCGGAGCGTCTTGCCGCCACGGCCCAATCCTGCATGGCTTAAACAGTTAAGTCAATTAAGTATCCCGCGGGCGATCAGCGGCGGCCGACGACGACGGCGGTGGCGACGACGCGCTCCAACGTCTCGAGTTGAAAGGGCTTGGCGACGTAATCGAGCGCGCCGCGGTGCAGGAAGCTGCGGGCCAGACTCTCGTCGGCGTTGCCGGTGAGAATGACGACCGGCAGCGTCGGATCGATCGCGTGCAGGCGCTCCAGCACCTCGTCCCCGGAGACCTTCGGCATGGTGACGTCGAGCAGGACGACGTCGGGGCGAACCGCCGCCGCCTGGATCAACGCCGCGGCCCCGTCGTGCGCCACGTCGACCGTGTAGCCGAGCGACGCGAAGTGCTCTTCCACGATCGAGGTGATGTTGACTTCGTCGTCGACGACCAGGACACGGCCACTCGGCATGCGCGGGACGGACCCTCCTCGCGTGAGTAAGTATACCGATACCGATAGTTCACCTCGGCATCAAATCGGAGCGCCAACGCCAACGCATCCGTTCGGCCTCTGGCGACAATATCCGAGTTGTAGTAGTAGGAACGACGGAGGTGCCTCGTGGCGACCATCACCATCCTCGGCGCCGGCGTCTGCGGGCTGCTCACCGGAATGCTGCTCGCGCGCGACGGCCACGACGTCACGATGCTCGAGCGCGACGCGGCGGCGGCCCCGAAATCCCCGGACGAGGCGTGGGAACGCTGGGCACGGGGCGGCGTCGCGCAGTTCCGGCAGCCGCATTACCTGCACCCTCGCGTGCGCCACATCCTCGACGCCGAGCTGCCGGACGTTCGCGATGCGCTCGTCGCGGCCGGCGCGCTTCGGTTCGACACGCTCCGAACAGGGCCTTCGTCGCTTCCGAAGTTCGAGCGCCGTGCCGACGACGAGCGCTTCGTCGCGCTCACGGCACGCCGTGCGACGCTCGAGCAGGTCATCGCGCACGCCGCGGCGGCGCAGCCTCGCCTGGAGGTGCGTCGCGGCGTCGCCGTGTCCTCCCTCGTGACGGCTGATCGCGCGGGCGTCCCGCACGTCGTCGGCGTTCGCACCGAATCCGGCGAGGACCTGCGCGCGGATCTCGTCGTCGACGCCATGGGACGGCGCTCGCCGCTGCCGCGCTGGCTCGAGGAAGCGGGCGCGGCGCCGCTGCACGAGGAATCCGAGTCGTCGGGATTCGTGTACTACACGCGCTACTTCCGGGCGAAGAACGGCCGGGCGCCCGAGCCGCGCGACCGACTGCTGGCTCCCGCCGGATCGTTGTCGATCCTCACGCTGCCGGGGGACAACGACATCTGGTCCGTCACGCTGTTCGGATCCTCGGGCGATCGTCCGCTCACAGAGCTTCGCGATGTCGATCGCTGGACGGCGGTCGCGG
>JBKOZH010000032.1:0-8258 GCA_046725765.1 Candidatus Methylomirabilota bacterium
CGCATGCCGCCGATCACCGACGTCCGCGACATCTCGCGCATCGGCTACGGCTTCATGGCGTCCCGCGCGCTCTTCGCCGCGCTCGATGCCGATGTGTTCGGACGGCTCGCCGACGGGCCGAAGACGCTGGAGGCACTCGCGGCGGATCTCGGGCTTGCCGCAGGTCGCCTTCGTGCGCTGCTCACCGCATGCGTTGGCCTCGGCCTGCTCACGCTGGAAGGCGATCGCTACGCCAACGCGCCCGCGAGCACGACGTACCTCGTCCGGACGTCGCCCGCGTATTTCGGCGACTATTTTCGCTTCCAGGTCTCGCGACAGATCTATCCGACGCTGATGCACCTGGACGCGGCGCTGCGGGGCGAGCGTGTGGATTTCTACGCCCAGCTGCGCGACCCGGAGGAGGCGCGCGCCTTCACCATCGCGCAGCACTCCGGCTCGCTCGGCCCCGCCCACGTGGTGGCCAAGCTCGTGGACCTCACCGGCGCGCGCCGGCTTCTGGACGTGGCAGGTGGCAGCGGCGCCTTCAGCATCGTGTTGTGCGAGCGCACGCCCGGCCTGACCTCCACGATCATCGATTTCCCGAGCGTGGCTGCCGTCGGTCAGGCACTCGTGCGCGAGCACGGCCTGAGCGAGCGCATCACGTTCCTCGAGGGCGACGCACGCGACGTGGCCTGGCCGATGGACAACGACGTTGTGCTCATGTCCTACCTGCTCTCCGCGGTGAGTGAGGCCGCGACGGCGGCGCTGCTCACCCGCGCCTACAAGGCGCTGCGTCCGGGCGGCCGGCTGCTCGTTCACGACTTCATGGTCGACGACGATCACGCCGGTCCACCGCTCGCGGCCCTCTGGCTGTTGAACGCGATCACCATCGACGCGGACGTGGCGGCGTTGACACCCGCGTGGCTGACCCGCGCCGTGTCCGGCGCAGGGTTTCACGACTGCGACGTCACACCGGTCGTCCCGGGCACCACCCGCCTGCTCTCCGCGCGGCGGTGACGCGATGGTGATGGGCGACCTGGTCCGCGACGTCGACGTCGTCGTCATCGGCGGCGGACCGGGCGGCTACTCGGCGGCGTTCCGCTGCGCCGAGCTCGGCCTGGAGACGGTGGTCGTCGACGCGGGCAAGCGGCTCGGCGGCGCCTGCCTGTTCGAGGGCTGCATTCCGTCCAAGGCGCTGCTGCACGTGGCCGCCGTGCTCGGCGAAGCCGAACGCGCGAAGGAGTTCGGCGTCGACTTCGGCCCGGCGCGGGTGTCTCTCGATCCGCTGCGCAAGTGGAAGTCCGAGCGCGTGATCGGCAAGCTCTCGCGGGGTCTGGCCAGCGTGGCCAAGGCCAAGGGCGTCGAGGTCGTCGGCGGCCGCGGCGTCTTCGAGGACGCGCGCACGGTGCGCGTCGAGGGCGACGACGCTCAGGCGCTGAAGTTCAAGCACGTGATCGTCGCGACGGGCTCGGCGCCCTCACCGCTGCGCGACGTGCCACTCTCCGAGCGCGTGATGGACTCCACCGCCGCGCTCGAGGTCCCCGAGATTCCCGAGCGGCTGCTGGTCGTCGGCGGCGGCTACATCGGTCTGGAGCTCGGTCAGGTCTACGCGGCGCTCGGCAGCGCGGTGACGCTCGTGGAGATGACCGACGGACTCCTGCCCGGCGCGGACCGTGACCTCGTGCAGTGGGTGGGGCGTCGGGTCGACAAGCAGTTCGCCGCGGTGCGGCTCAACGCGCGGCTCGAGGCGCTGCGGGAGACGCCGAGCGGCGTGGAGGCGACGATCGCCGGCGCCGCGGCGACGTTCGACCGTGCGCTGATCGCCGTCGGCCGCCGCCCGCTGACCGAGGGCATCGGCCTCGAGCACACGCGCGTCAAGCAAGACGCGCGCGGCTTCGTGCAGGTCGACGCGCGGTGCGCGACGGCCGACCCGCGCGTCTTCGCCGTCGGCGACGCGACGGGCGAGCCGATGCTCGCCCACCGCGCGATGCGACAGGGCAAGGTCGCGGCCGAGGCGATCGCCGGACGACCCGCGGCGTTCGACAACGTCGTCGTGCCCGCCGTCGTCTTCACCGATCCCGAGATCGCCTGGTGCGGTCTCAGCGAAACGCAAGCCACCACCGAAAAGCGCGCCGTCCGCGTCGGTCGATTCCCGTGGGCGGCATCCGGGCGCGCGGCGACGCTCGGCCGCAGCGACGGCGTCACGAAGCTCATCGTCGACCCGGAGTCCGGGCGCCTACTCGGCGCGGGCATCGCGGGGCCCGGCGCGGGCGAGCTGATCGGCGAGGCCGCGCTGGCGATCGAGGCCGCGCTGCTGGCGGAAGACCTGGCGCTGACGATCCACACGCATCCCACCCTCAGCGAGTCTCTGATGGAGGCGGCTGAGACGCTGCTGCGCGGATGATCGTCGGCGTACCGCGAGAGATCAAGCCGGGCGAGCAGCGCGTGGCGCTCACGCCCGCCGGTGGTCAGGCATTGCGCGATGCCGGCCACACGGTGCTCGTCGAGAAGGGCGCGGGACTCGGCAGCGGCATCCGCGACGACGAGTACGGCGGCGTTGGCGTCGAGCTGGCCTCCGCCGACGACATCTGGCGCCGCGCTGAGCTCGTGCTGAAGGTCAAAGAGCCGGTGCCGGAGGAATATCCGCGACTGCGCGCGGGCCAGATTCTGTTCACGTATCTGCATCTGGCCCCCGCGCCGGAGCTCACGCGGGCCCTGCGCGAGGCCGGCACGATCGCGATCGCCTACGAGACGGTGCAGCGTCCCGACGGCTCGCTGCCGCTGCTCACACCGATGAGCGAGGTGGCCGGCCGCCTCGCCGTCCAGGAAGGCGTGTTCTACCTGGGTCGCGCTCACGGCGGACGCGGCATTCTCCTCTCCGGCGTGCCGGGCGTGCCGCCCGGCAATGTCGTCATCATCGGTGCGGGCATCGTCGGCGTGAACGCCGCGCGCATGGCGATCGGCCTCGGCGCCGACGTGTCGATCCTCGACGTCAACCTCGATCGCCTGCGCGCCGTAGACGACCTCTTCGGCGGCCGCGTCGTCACCATCATGTCGAACACGTTCAACCTTCAGGCGGTGGTCAGGCGCGCCGATCTTCTGGTCGGCGCCGTGCTCGTCACCGGCGCGCGGGCCCCGCGGCTGGTGACCGCCGCGATGGTGACGACGATGAAGGAAGGTGCCGTGATCGTCGACGTCGCCGTGGACCAGGGCGGCTGCGTCGAGACCGTGCATCCGACGACCCTGCTCGATCCTGTCTACGTCGTCTCGGGCGTCGTTCACTATGGCGTGGCCAACATGCCGGCGCTCGTACCGCGCACGTCGACGTTCGCGTTGACGAACGCGACGCTGCCATATGTCCTCGAGCTGGCCACACAGGGCGTGGCCGCCGCCGTTCGGGCGAACGCCGCCCTGGCAAAAGGTCTCAACGTCGCCCGCGGCCGCATCGTGCACCCCGCGGTGGCGGCCTCCCTCGGCGAGGCTCCCGCGCCGCTGGAAAGCGTCCTCAGCTAGGCTGCGGAACCCCCTGCGCCGCGCTCAGAGTACCGCGCGCGTCGCCGCGAGCGCCTCCGCGGCGACGTCGCTCGGCGGCCGCGCCCACGCGCCCGGATTGGGCGCCTCGTAGCTCATGAAGCCCGCGTAGTCCTTCGCCCGGACGGCGGCAAAGAACTCCTTGAACGGCACCGCGCCCTGCCCCGGCGGCAGCCGATTGACCACCTCACCGCGCTTGAGCTCGCCGCGCGGCACGTCGCTGAACTGCACGTAGACGATCTCGTCGCCCCGCACGTCGTCGAGCGAGCGCGGTGAGCCGCCGCTGCGCTGCATGTGATAGGCATCGAAGAGCAGCCCGCAGTGCCGGTGCGCGGCCTTCGCGAGCACCTCGCGCACGCGCTCCAGCGTGTTGAGCTGATCGCACTGTGAGTTGAACTCGACGGCGAGTCGCACGCCGTAGCGCGCGGCGATGTCCCCGACCTCGCGCACCGAGGCGGCCGCATGCGCGACATCGCCGGTGCCCTTGTCGACAGGGCTCATCACCGTCGCGCACCCGAGCGCTTTCGCCCGCGCGCACTGCTCGTCGAAGACGCGCAGGAGCCGCTCGCGCTCGGCGCCGTCGGCCCACATCCAGCCGAACTCCACGCCCACGCAGGCGACCGGCAGCCCGCTCGCGCGCACGGTGTCCTCGACCCACGTCACCGCGCGCCCGGCCTGCGCCGCGCGCGTCCAGTCGAGCCGGCGCAGCTCGATCGCATCCCAGCCGGCGGTCCGCGCCGCCGTCACCGCGTCGGGCAGCGGCGTCGTGTCGAGCGTCCACGTGTGGAGCGCCAGGCGGGGGCCGGCAGCGCTCACGGCGCCCCCAGCGCCTTGGCGGCCTTGGCGACGTCGCGCTGGCCGACCCATAGGATGGCGCCGAAACTCCCGCCGCTCGCGCACACGGCGTCGATCGCGGTGACGTTGATCTTCGCCTGCGCCAGCTGCGTCATCAGCTCGGCCACCGCGCCGGGACGGTCGGTGCCGCTGACGAGGAACGCCTTCTTGGGGCCGACGAGCTTCCACTTGGCGGCCTTGGCCGCCGCGCGGAACGCCGCCGCGTCCTCGGGCACGAAGTCGATCTGCGCGCGCCGGCCGCTCGGGAAGCCGGAGAACGCCAGCAGATTGACGCGCGCGTCGCGCAGCGTCGCGAGCATGGCGGCGCCCACGCCCGGCGTGTTCGGCGTCTCGACGTAAAAGTAGTCGACGACTCGCACTGTGTCGGCCATGGGGATCCTCCTTTGGCAGGTGGGGACCTTACCACTTCCGGCGCGGCCGCGAAACGGGCTCGGGTACCATCCCGCCCATGACCAACGATCCCCTCGCCGCGCTGCCGATCGGCCGCAAGGTCACCGTGAGCAAGACCGTGTCGGAGTCCGACGTCTATCTGTTCGCCGGCATCACCGGCGACTTCTCGCCCAACCACACCGATGAGGCGTACATGCGCAAGACGCGCTACGGCCGTCGCATCGCGCACGGCGCCCTCGCCATCGGCTTCATGTCCAACGCGTCCACGAAGATCCTCGAGGGCCTCGAGGGCACGTGGGTCTCGTACGGCTACGACCGCGTGCGCTTTCCGGCGCCGCTGTTCTTCGGCGACACCGTCACCGTGACGTACGAGGTTGCCGAGCGCAACGAGGCCGAGCGCAAGGTCTTCTCGCGCGTCACCGTCACCACCGATCGCGGGGCGCTGGTCGCCGCCGCCACCCACATTCTCAAGCGTGTGGACGTCTGATGGACGCGCTGTGGACGTCTGATGGACGCCCGCCGAGTAGCGATCCTGGCCGGCGCCATCTAGTATGCTGAGGCGCGCATGCAAATCGTCGAGGCCGCCGGCATCACCGTCGCGCTCGTCGCCGGCGCCTGCACGGCCGACGATTTCGAGCGCCTGCTCGAGGCCGACATCCGCATCGCCGGCGATGGCGCACGCTTCTCGGCGGCCGGCGTTCACGATCCCGTCGCATGTGCGGCGCGGCTTACGCGCTTGCTCGGCGAGGCACGCGCCAAGGAGCTGATGCTCGCCGGGCGCAGCGTCGACGCTGCCAACGCGCGGCGGCTCGGCCTTGTGACCCGCGTGGTTCCCGGCGCCGCGCTCGGCGACACGGCGCGCGCGGTCGTCGGAGAGCTGCAACACCTGCCGCCGCTGGCTCTGGCCGCCGTGCGCGACGCCGTGCGAGCGGCGCGCGAGCTCACACCCGCCGCCGCGCTCGAGCTCGAGCACGAGCACTTCCGCCGTCTGCTCGCGACGCAGGACCACAAGGCCGCCGTGGCGGCGTTCTTCGCGCGCCGCGAAGCCGTCTTCACGGGCGAGTGATGGGCGAAAATCCGCACACCCGCTGGCGGCTCGACGGTCCGATCGGCGTCATCGTGCTCGACAACCCGCCGATGAACGTCCTGAGCGACGACAATCGCCGCGGCATCCGCGAGGCGCTCGCGGAGTTCCGCGACGCCGGCGCGCGGGCGGTCGTGCTGACCGGCGCCGGCGACCGCGCGTTCTGCGGCGGCGCGGATCTCAAGGAAGAGGAAGAGTTGACGGCGGACACCGTCGGCCGCTTCCTGCAGCGGGGCGATGAGACGTTCCGCGCGCTGCGCGAATATGAGCGGCCGATCGTCGCGGCGATCAACGGATGGGCGATGGGCGGCGGGTTGGTGCTCGCGCTCTGGTGCGACGTGCGCGTCGGCTCGACGCGCGCGAAGCTCGGCGCCGTCGGCGTGAAGGTCGGGCTCATGGCGTCCAACGTTCAGCTCTCGCGCCTGTTCTTCGAGGGCCACGCGCGTGACATGCTGCTGACGGGACGCACCGTCGAGGCGCAGGAGGCTCACCGGCTGGGACTCCTGTCCTCGGTCGTCGCGCCCGAGGCGCTCATGGACGAGGCGATGGGCTGGGCGCGCGACATCGCAGCGCGGCCGCCCGACGAGGTCGCCGCGCTCAAGCGTGCCGTGAATACCGCGCTCGATCCGGTCACCGCGGAGACGCGCGGGTGATTCGCTCCGTCCCCGGCCGCACGCCACGGATCCATCCGGGCGCGTACGTCGATCCGGCGGCGCAGGTGATCGGCGACGTCGTCATCGAAGAAGGCGCCTCGATCTGGCCGTTCACGGTCGTGCGCGGAGATCAGGACAACTACGTCTACGTCGGTCGCCACACCAACGTGCAGGACAACTCGGTGCTGCACGTGACGCCCGAGTTCCCGTGCGTCGTCGGAGATCGCGTCACCATCGGCCATCGCTGCGTCGTCCACGCCTGCCGCATCGGCAACGACGTCCGCATCGGGATCGGCGCCGTGGTGCTCACCGGCGCCATCGTCGAGGACGGCGCACAGGTCGCGGCGGGCTCGCTGGTGCCGCAGGGCAAGGTCGTGCCGGCGGGATGGCTCGTCATGGGCGTGCCGGCCAAGCCGGTGCGGCAGATGGGGCCCGAGGAGATCGAGGACATCAAGCGCAACGCGGTGGAGTACTTCGACCTCTGGCAGCGCGATTATCGCTTCGGCCCGCGGGGCGCGCCGGGCGCGACGCCGCGCGCGCCCAACAGTCCCTCCTCCGGCAAGCCGACCTTCCCGCGGGCGCCGGAGCGATCGGCGCAGGGCGAGCGCCGGTGAGCGTCCACGTCGACGTCCAGGGCGCCGTCGGCACGCTCACGCTCGATGCGCCGCCGCTGAATCTGCTCACCGACGCGCTGCGCGGCGCGCTGCTCGACGCGCTGGCGGATTTCCGCGCGCGGCGGCTGCGCGCCGTGATCCTCAGCGGACGCGGCCGCGCGTTCTGCGCGGGCGCGGATCTGCGCGACGAGGCGAAGCTGACGCCCGAGCAGGTCCAGCACTTCCTCGACGCCGACGAGGCCGTGTTCGGAGCCCTCGCCGACTTTCCCGGCGCCACCATCGCCGCCGTCGACGGCTACGCGTACGGCGGCGGCTTCGAGCTGGCGCTCGCCTGCGACATCCGCGTCGCGGGACCGGGCGCGCGCTTCGCGGGCGTGGGCGTGAAGCTCGGGCTCACGGTCTCGACGGCGCGGCTGGCGCGGGTTGCGGGCGAGGGCGTCGCGCTCGACCTGCTGCTCACCGGCCGCACGGTGGACGCCGAGGAGGCGTTAGCGCTCGGTCTCGTCTCAGCGCTCGCCGCGGACGCGCAGGCCGACGCGCGGCGCGTGGCCGAGGTCGTCGCATCGCGCGCACCGCTCTCGGTCCAGGCCAACAAGGTCGGCCTGCGCCATTGCGCGCGGCTGCCGCTCGCCGAGGCCGTCGTGTACGAGCGCGGCGAGTGGGCGCGCCTGCAGCGCACCCACGATCACAAGGAAGCCGTCAAGGCGTTCTTCGCCAAACGGACGCCCGAGTTCACGGGCCAATGACGTCGCTGCGGTGCGCCTCGCGCGCCGCGCGGCGCCGGCGACTCGCTAACCCGCGGAGCGCCCCGCGCTCAACAAGGCCCCGCGGCCGGAGCGCGCCTTGATCGCCTGCCAGGCGTAGCCCAGCCCCACGCACGCCGCCATCAGCGCGGCGTTCGCGAGCCAGAACTTCCACCACTGCCGGAACGGCGAGTGCTCGCCGACGACGCGGTGAAATAGCCAGCTGTCGCCGAAGACCGTGTACGCGATGATCTGATGGACGAAGTAGAGCATGAGCGCCGTCTGGCCGAGCACGACGAGCCACTGCGGCCGCCAGCCGCGCACTTCGCACAGCCAGTAGAACAGCCCGAGCAGCACAAACAGCATCCCCAGAATCCACAGCGTCGTGATCGGCGCCGGAATCCAGTGG
>JBKOZH010000212.1:0-2940 GCA_046725765.1 Candidatus Methylomirabilota bacterium
ACGCGTCGCGCGCTCGGCCAGCACTGGCAGCCGCGCACGCCCCAGGAGCGCGAGGAGATCACGCGGCTGTTCGCCGATCTCCTGGAGCGCTCGTACATCGGCAAGATCGAGATGTACAGCGGCGAGAAGATCCAGTTCCTCGGCGACACCATCGAGCGCGATCAAGCCACGGTGCGCACCAAGCTTGTGACCAAGCAGGGCGCGGAGATCCCCGTGGACTATCGACTGCATCGTGCCGCCGGCGACCGGTGGCTCACCTACGACGTCAGCATCGAGGGCGTGAGCCTGGTGGCCAACTACCGGGCGCAGTTCAACAAGATCATCCAGACGTCCGGCTACCCCGCGCTTGTGAGCAAGCTGGCCGCGAAGGAGCGCGAAGGTCAGCAGGCGGATCGCGAGCTGCCGGTCAAGCGGGCGTCGCAGACCAAGTGAGCGGCTGACGCGCGGTCAGCCGCGCAGCAGCGCGAGCTTTGACGCGCGCGGCAACCGCTTCAGCTCGGCCTCCCGCCGCGAGGCGGCCGAGCGATCAGGCCACGCCTCGGCCCACACGAGCCGAACAGGCCGGCGGGCGCGCGTATACTTCGACGCCGAGCCGTCGTTGTGCCGGCGGACGCGGCGCTCGAGTGCCGGTGTGATGCCCGCGTAGAGCGAGCCGTCCGCGCACTGCACGAGGTAACAAAACCAGCGTGGCACGCCGCGATCCTAGCATCTGGCCGCCGCCGGGCCGCGATCTCGAGGCGCGACGCGACCGCCGCTTCCGCCGCGCGCCCGGCCTCCGCGTACGCAGCGCGGCGAGCGCGTTGGCCTTCGTCAACGACGTCGGTTTCTGCTCGACGTTCTATTGCTTTCCCGAGGGCGTGCCGTGCTTGTGGGAGGCCGTCGTCGGCCGGGCGCGTCCGCGCTGGCCGCGCCATTCGCATCACGACGACGGCGTCGGCCTCACCTGGCGGCTCAAAGACGACCTGCCGGCCGCGCGTCATGTCTATTACGGCAAGGTGCTCAAGGGCCGGCCGATGCTCGTCGCGCTCGAGATCTTTCCCGCGTTCTACGCGCTGGCGCGCGGGCGACAGCGGGCGCGCGACTACCGCGTCGAGTACGAGGCCGGGCGGCTGTCCCACACGGCGCGGCGTCTGATGGACGCCCTGACGCGCGAGCATCCGCAGTACACCCGCGAGCTCCGTGGCAATACCTTCATGCTCGAATCCGGAAAGACACACGAATTCGAGCGCGCCATGGCGGAGCTGCAGGGGGGGCTCTGGGTCGTGAAGACCGAAGAGCGGTACGAGCCGACGTTCTCGTACCGCTGGGACCTGCTCGAGGCGTGGCTACCGGACGCCGTCGCCGAGGGGCGGCAACTGTCCCGGCGAGCGGCGCTCGACCGGCTCGTGACGCGCTACCTCGAGACGGCCGTGTTCGGCACCGCGCGCGGCGTCGCGAGGCTGTTCGGCATCTCGGCGGCGGAAATGGCCGAATCGCTTGGCCGCCTCGCTCGACACGGAAGCGTGATCGACACGGCCGTCGACGGCTGGCCCGGACGCTGGCTCCTCGGCCGCGCCGCGGTTCGCTAACTCCCCACCGGCCAACGAATCCAATATGGTAGGACCTTTCCAGAATTTACATCGTCCTGGTCTGAGGCCAGTCCGCTGGCATGCCGTTCGCTCATGCTTGCACCCATGACTACCAACAAGCGGCGCTCCGGAGACAAGCGCGCGAAAAAACGGCCTGCCGCCAAGAACGGTCAGGAGATCGCCGAGCGCTCGGCACGCCGCGGCGTTCCCGAAGAGCAACTCCAGGGACCGCCTGCCCGTGAGACGACGGTGATGCGCGACGACCGCGAGCGCGCGGCCCAGGCCCACCGCGAGGAGTACCACAACGAGACGAGCCCGCGGCTCACCGGGGGCGATCCGGACGCCGACTGGGAGCGCGCCGATCACGTTGGTGAGGAGGCGGTCGGCGGAACGGTCGCCACGCCCGACCAGAACGTGGTGGACGAGCTGGGTGGCGCCCTCGGCGTGCCACGCGCGCCCGACGAAGAGCTGCGCACGTCCGGCGAGATCCTCGAAGGTCGCGATCGCAATCGGTGGGAACAAGAAAGCGGAGGTGAGGCATGAGAGGGACGTTCGCGCTCGTCGGCGGTGCCGGTCTCGGGGCCGGCCTCATGTACCTGCTCGATCCCGAACGCGGTGAACGCCGCCGAATCGCGCTGAGCGACTCGGTCGCATGCGCGGTCAACGACGCGGCCGAGCGCTATCCGGCCGTCGCCAGCGCGGCCGTCGGCGCCATGGCGGGGGCCCGCCAGGCCGCCGCGCGACTGGACGCGCCGCGCCTCGTGACGGATCTGAGCGCCCGCTTCGACGCGCCCCGCCGGATCGCGGATTTCACCGACGCCGCGCGCCGCGTCTCCTCCCTGCGCCCGCAGTGGCGCGGCGGCCGGTTCACGCTGCGGCGCCGCCACCCCGTGAGCTTCCTCGAGGATCATCGCTGGGCGCTGCTCGGCGTGGCCGCCGGCGTCCTCGCGGCTGGCATGTGGGGCCTCTGGCGCCGCGAGCCCGGCCAGGTGCGTGTTGCGACGACGATCCACGCGCCGATCGAGCGCGTCTTCGACGCGTGGTCGCGCTTCGAGGACTTCCCGCGCTTCATGCCGATGGTCGCTGAAGTGCGTCCCGCCGGGGAGGACCGCTGGCACTGGGTCATCGCGGGGCCTGCCGGCGCGCCCATCGAGTTCGATTCTGTCGTCACCCGGCGTGACCGGCCGCGGCTGATCGCGTGGACAACGGTCGAGGGGGCGCTCGTCGAGCACAGCGGCACCGCGCGGTTCCGGCCGACGGCCGACAGCGGCACGCGCGTCGAGATCGTCATGTCCTGGCGGCCGGCGGGCGGCGGCCTTGGTGAATCGGTCGCGTTCATGTCGGGCGTGGATCCGGACCACGCGCTGCGCGA
>JBKOZH010000043.1:0-10078 GCA_046725765.1 Candidatus Methylomirabilota bacterium
TCGAAGACCTCGTGAAATTCATGCGGCGTCACCGCGGCGTGTGGTTCGCCACCTGCGAGGAGGTCGCGCAGTGGCACGAGGCGCAGCGCCGCAGCGGCAAGCGCCGCTGAGGAGCCCGCGATGCGACTGAAAGACCGGGTCATCATCGTCACCGGCGGCGCCAAGGGCATCGGCCGCGCGTACTGCCTGGGCGTGGCCGCGGAGGGCGCGCGGGTCGTGATCGCCGACATCGCGGACACCAAGCCCACGCTGAAGGAGGTCGAGGCGCGCGGCGCGCAGGCGCTGGGCGTGGAATGCGACGTCTCACGCGAGGCGGACACGCAGCGGCTGGCGACGGAGACGCTCGCCCGCTTCGGGCGCATCGACGTGCTGGTCAACAATGCGGCGCTGTACGGCACGCTCAAGCGCCGGCCGTTCATGGAGATCCCGGTCGAGAGTGGGATCGCGTGATGGCGATCAATCTGCGCGGCCTGTTTCTCTGCGTGCGGGCGGTGTTCCCGGCGATGAAGGCGCAGGGCAAGGGCAAGATCATCAACATCGCGTCCAGCACGTTCTTCAAGGGCGTGCCCGACTACATCCACTACACGACGTCGAAGGGCGGCGTGGTCGGGTTCACGCGCTCGCTGGCGCGCGAGCTCGGTCCTCACGGCATCCGCGTCAACGCCCTGGCACCGGGCTTCACACTCAGCGGCGACAACGAGCAGAACATCTCCCAGGAGCGCAAGCAGGCCAACATCGATGCCCGGATGATCCGGCGGGCCGAAGTCCCGGACGATCTGGTCGGCACACTGGTCTATCTCGCCTCGGACGACAGCGACTTCATGTCCGGCCAGACGCTGCTCGTGGACGGCGGCGGCAGCGTGCATTGAGTCCGGCCGCGTTCGACTTCACCGACCAGGTCGTCGTGGTGACCGGCGCCGGCGCGGGCATCGGGCAAGGAATCGCGCACGCGTTCCACGGGGCAGGCGCGCGCGTGGCGCTTGGTGACGTGCGCGAGGCGCCGCTGAAGCGCGCCGCCGCGGCCCTCGGCGATCGCGCCTTCGCGCAGGTGGTCGACGTACGCGATGAGGGCTCGGTGACGGCGTTCATCGCCGCCGCGGAAAAGCAGCTCGGGCCGGTGGGCGTGGTCGTCGCCAACGCCGGGATCTATCCCAACACCGCCGTGCTCGAGATGGCGGTCGAGGAGTGGGACCGCGTGATGGAGACCAACGTGCGCGGCGTGTTTTTGACGTGTCGCGCGGGCGCGCGCTCGATGGTGGCGCGCGGCGCACCCGGCAAGATCATCACGATCTCCTCCGGCGCCTACGCGAGCGGCCGCGCCGGTGCTGCGCACTACTGCGCGTCGAAGGCGGCGGTCGTGATGTTCACGAAGGTGCTCGCGATGGAGCTCGCGTCGGCGCGCATCAACGTCAACTGCATCGCGCCGGGGTTCATTCGGGTCGACAGCGAGGTCTCGCCGCTCACGCAGGAGTACGTCGACACGCTGACGCGCGGCATCCCGTGGGGCCGCGCCGGCACGCCGCACGACATCGCCGAGGCGGCGCTGTTCCTGGCGTCGCCGCATGCGGACTACGTGACGGGCGAGGTCCTCGGCGTGAACGGTGGCGCCATGGCCGGGCGCTCGCATCTGCCGCTGAGCACGCCGGCGGCAGGACGGCCGACCGCAGGCCGGCCGACGGCCGGGGGCAAGGAGAAAGCACGATGAGGCTCGCCGGAAAAGTCGCGCTCATCTCGGGCGCCGCCAGCGGCATGGGACAGAGCGAGGCCGCGATCTTCGCCAGGGAAGGCGCCAAGGTCATCGTCGCCGACGTGCTGGAGGCCGAGGGCAAGCAGGTCGCCGACAAGATCGTGTCGGGCGGCGGCCAGGCGCGCTTCGTCAAGCTCGACGTCACCAGCGACGCCGAGTGGGACGCCGCGACGAAGGCGGCGGTGAGCGCATTCGGCAAGCTCGACGTCCTCGTCAACAACGCCGGCATCAGCGGCACGTACGACCCGGACATGCTGAGCAGCGCCGCATGGGACAAGGTCATGGCCGTCAACGCCAAGGGCGTCTTCCTCGGCATGAAGTACGCGATCCCGCTCATGAAGCAGGCGAGCGGCGGCGCCATCGTCAACATCTCGTCGATCTCCGGATTCGTCGGCCAGGACGGCGTGCACATGGCCTACAACGCCTCCAAAGGCGCGGTGCGGATCATGACGAAGACGGCTGCCGTGCAGTTCGCCGGCGACAACATCCGCGTGAACTCGGTGCATCCCGGCTTCATGCCGCCGATGCGCACGTCGAAGACGTCCGCCGATCCGACCTGGCGCGCAAAGATGCTCGCGTCCGTCCCGATGAAGCGGGCGGGGCGCGTGGAGGAAGTCGCGCACGCGGTCCTGTTCCTCGCCTCCGACGAGGCCTCGTACATCACCGGCACCGAGCTGGTCGTCGACGGCGGCTACCTGGCCGTCTGAGGCGGCGATCGCGTGAAGCTGCGCGACGCGACGGCGCACGACGTCGACGCGATCGGACGCGTGCACGTCGAGAGCTGGCGCGCCGCGTACCCCGGCATCGTGCCGGACGCGCATCTGGCAGCGCTGTCCCCCGTGACTCGCGCGGGGCAGTGGCGCAACTTTCTGTCGGGTGCTGCGGGCGCGCGCTTCCTGATCGTCGCCGACGACGACGCAGGCAATGTCGTCGGATTCGCCGCCGGCGGCCCCGAGCGCTCCGGTGATCCGAACTATGTTGGCGAGCTATACGCCATCTATATGGACGCTTCGCATTGGCGGCGGGGCGTCGGTCGTGAGCTCGCGCGCGCCGTCGCGCGTCGGCTGGCGGCCACCGGGACGCGATCAATGCTCGTCTGGGTCCTAGAGGCGAACACGCGAGCGCGCAGCTTCTACGAGATGCTCGGCGGCGTTGCCGTTCGCACGCAGTCGATCGAGATCGGCGGCGCGCAGTTGACCGAGATCGCTTACGGCTGGTCGGATCTCGCGGTTCTGCTGAAGTCGAGCGCCGCCTGACAGTCGCTTCGTTGTCGGAGCGGCGAGCCGGCTAACCGAGCGCCGCGCGGATCTTGCCGTGGAGCGCGGCCAGTGCGTCGATCATGGCGTCCACCGAGCGCGCGCCGGCCTGGAACATCGCGGTCGCGTTGACGGCGGCCCAGCCGAAGCCCATCGTTTGCAGCTCGGCCACGCGCGCCACCACGCGATCGTGCTCGGCATAGAATCGCTTGCCTTCGGCGTCGCGCGGCGGCGGCGCGACCATGCTCTGCAGCCCGATCGTCGCGGGATCGCGGCCGGCCGCCTCGGCGCGGCGGCGAATCGCGTCGAAGGCCGTGCGCGCGCTCGCGGCATCCGTGATCCGGCTCGCCAGCCAGCCGTCGCCGAGCCGGCCGACACGACGAAACGCGGGCTCGGACATTCCGCCGATCCAGATCCCAAGCCGGCGTCCCTGCGGCGGCTTGGGCTCCATCGCCATCGCCTTTATGGGATAGCGCGGGCCCGCGAAATCGACCTGGGCGTCAGCCCACCACGTGCGCAGCAGCGCGATCGCCTCGTCCATGCGCGCGCCGCGCGTTCGAAAGTCCTCGCCGAGCGCCTCGTACTCGGACTCCTGCCAGCCCACGCCGACGCCGAGACGTACGCGCCCGCCCGACAGCGTGTCGAGCGTGCTCACTTGCTTGGCCACGAGAGTAGGGTGCCGCTGCGGCAGCACGAGCACCTCCGTCCCCAGCGTCACGCGCGTCGTCACCGCCGCCACGTAGGACAGCGTCATCAGCGCTTCGAGGATCGGCATTGTCGGCGTGTATGGCCCCGGCGGCCGCCCTGCGATCGGGTAACCCATGACGACGTGATCGAAGACGTCGATGTGGTCGTAGCCGATCTGCTCGATCGCCCGCGCCATGCGGGCGACCGCAGCCGGGCCCTCGCGATAGGCCACGCTCGGAAACTCGACGCTGAGCTTCATGCGCGAAGACCGATCGCGTGCGCGACGTCCTCGAGGTGAGCCGCGACATCGCCGCAGTCGAGGCTGGCCGCGAGGATCCGCTTGTGCAGCAAGTGCAGCGGATGCTCCTCGCAGTATCCGATGGCGCCGAAGATCTGATGCCCGCGCCGCGCGACCGTGAGGCAGGCCTCGCTCGCATACGCTTTCGCCATCGGGATGTCTGCAGCCGCGCCAAGACCCTCGCTCGCTTTCCACGCCGCGGTGTAGAGCAGGCCGCGCGAGGTGTCGACGTCGCGGACGAGATCGGCGCACGCGTGCTGGATCGCCTGATGGCCGCCGATGGGACGCCCGCCCTGCACACGCGTTTTCGCGTGCTCGACGGTCAGTTCGAGAATGCGTTGCGCGGCGCCGACCATCTCCGCCGTCCGCGCGAGGGCGCCTGCCTTGAGCGCCTCGCGCCAGGTCATCGCGGAGTCCAGCCGGTCCTCGGCGCCGACGACAACCGCGTCGCACGTCACCGCGAAGGCCTTCTCCGGGCCGATGCTTTCGAGCGGCGCGCGCGTGATGCCGCGACGATCGACTGGCAGCAGGAACAGTTGCCGCTCGCCGCCGGCACGCGCGGCGACGATGAGTGAGTCGGCAATATGCGCCGCCTCGACGAACAGCGCGCGTCCGTTCAGCCGCCCACGCGCGTCGAGCTCCAGCGAATTGCCAGTGTCGCCCAGCGCGACGGCCACGACCCGTTCGCCCGCCGCCAGCGCCGGCAGTAGACGTTTCTTCTGGTCCGCGCTACCCGCGCCGAGCAGCAGTGACGTCGCCACCACCGCGCTCGGCACGAACGGCCCCGGCGCGCCCGCCCGGCCCATTTCTTCGACGAGCAGGATCACGTCGAGGAGCGAGCCGTCACTGCCGCCGAGATCGCCGGGAATCAGCAGTCCCTGCCAGCCCAGCTCGGCCATGCGCCGCCAGAGCGAAGCGTCGAAGCCGCGCGGATCGAGCGCGATCTGCTGCGCACGCTCGGGCGGGCACTCCTTGCGCAACACCTCGCGCGCCGTCGACACGAGCAGGTGTTGGGCGGACGAGGGCCGAAAATCCATCACGCTTTCCTCGGCTCTGCGGGCAGACCGAGCCCGCGCACCGCCACCGTCGTCCGTAAGATTTCCGCGGTGCCGCCGGCGATCGTGTGGCCGAGGCTCGTGAGATACGCGTGCGAGATGTCGCCGTCCAGCTGCGCCTCGTGCGAGCCGGGCCGGAGCGGCGCCCACGGCCCGAGCAAATCCATGCCGAGCCGCGCCAGCTTCTGTCCAGACTCGTCCGCATACACCTTCGCCACGGCCGTCTCGTACGTGATCGGCGCGCCGTCGCGCAGCAGGCACGCCGCGCGATAAAAGAGCAGGCGCAGCGCCGCGAGTTCCGCGGCCATTGCGGCCAGTCGTCGCCGCAGCCCGGCGTCCTTGGCGGCGCCCGTGGCGTTGGCGTGGTCGATGAGCCGGCGCAGCACACGCTCGAGCGCCGGTGCCTTGTAGAAGCGGCCCCAGAAGCGATCGGAGTCCAGACCGTTCAGCAGCGCTTGAAAGCCCTCGCCCTCCGCGCCGAGCCTCAGCGCGGCCGGCACGCGCACGTCGTCGAGAAACACCTCGTAGTGATAGACGCCGCCGGTCAGGCTGCGGATCGGGCGGATGTCCATGCCCGGCGTGCCGTTGGGCACGACAAACATGCTGAACCCACGGCTGCGTCGTGCTTCGCGGCTCGTGCGCGTGAACACGAGACCGTGCGTCGCGATGCCCGCGTGGCTCGACCAGATCTTGTGTCCACGGATCACGTAGTGATCCCCGTCGCGGCGCGCCTCGGTCTTGAGCGCGAGCAGATCCGAGCCGGCGTCCGGCTCGCTGTAGCCCTGCCAGAACGTGGCTTCGCCGCGCGCGACGGCGGGCAGCACATCGCGGCGCAGCCGCTCGCTGCCGTACTCGATGATCGCGTCCGCTGTCTGCCAGGAGCCGGCCAGCGGGCCGAACGGCGCGCCCGCGAGGGCCAGCTCCTCGAACAGCACGAGCTTGAAGAACATCGGCCGCGCGTGCCCGCCGAAGGCCTCGGGCCAGCACATGCTGATCCAGCCGCGCTCGCCCAGCGCCCGCATGAAGGCACGGGAGTGCGCGCCCGAGCCGTAGCCCGCGTCCATGCCGTCGAGCGGGAACTGCTCGAGCGGATGCTCACGCAGGAACGCGCGGACCTCTTCGGCGAATGCCTGCTCAGCCGCGCTGAATCCGAACTCCATGGCCGGCTATGCTACACGCAATGTCCGAGCTCGGTCCGCTGCTCGCGTCCGGTCGTGACGCCGACATCTTCGTGTGCGGACCGGGGCTCGTGCTGCGCCGCACCCGCCATGGACGCTCGCTGGAGCGCGAAGCCACGCTGATGCGGTACGTGGCGGCCCACGGCTTTCCGGCGCCGCGCGTTCACGACGTTCGTGCGGGCGGCGCGGAGCTGGTCATGGAGCGCATCGACGGGCCGACGATGCTCGACGAGATCGTGCGCCGGCCGTGGACGTTCCGTCGAAACGCGGCGCGATTGGCGATGCTTCACCAGCAGCTTCACGAGATCCCCGCGCCGAACTGGCTCGATCCGTTGCTCGAGGGAGGCGGCTCGATCGTCCACCTCGACCTTCACCCGCTCAACGTCATCCTTTCGCCGAAGGGACCGGTGCTGCTCGACTGGACCAATGCGCGGGCCGGCGTCGGCGAGGCCGACGTGGCGTTGACCTGGCTGGTCCTCGCAGTCGCCGAGCTGGGCGAGACCGGCATTCGAGCGGCCGTGGGCGCGGTCGTTCGACGCCTGTTTCTGCGCGCATTTCTCGGCCACTTCGAGTTGGCCCGCGTGCGCGCCGTGCTGCCGGCGGTCGCCGCGTGGAAATGCGAGGACCGCAACATGCGGCCCGCCGAGATCGCCGCCATGCGCCGGCTCAGTTCCACTTCACCAGCTCGTTGAGGGCGCTCCGCAGATTCGATCGCCCGCTCTCGAGATGGGGGTGCACGGCGAGCGTGCGCCGAAACAGGTCGGCCGCCTCGCGGTATTGCCCGAGCGCCAGGTGGCAGAGGCCCTGGCCGGAGAGCGCTCCGAAGTGATTCGGATTGCGCGTCAGCGTCGCGCGACAGTCGGCGATCGAGGCGGCGTAATTCTTGGCCATGTAGCGGACCGTGGCGCGCTTGTTCCAGCCCTCGGCCCATTCCGGTGCTGTCTCGATCAGCCGTGTGAAGACGCCGTCGGCTTCGTCGAGACGCCCGCGCTGCATCGCCTCCATGCCCTGCATCAGCAGCGCGTCGAGATCGTCACGCCCGGACTGATGCCACATCTGCCACAGCGCCGCGGCCGCGCGCGCCGCGAGCGCCGGATCCTCGCCGCGCAGGACGGCCAGCGCCTGTTTCTCCGTCATCGTCAGCGCCGAGCTGCGATCGCGCCGTCCTTGACCACGAGCCGGATCCGCTCCGGCGCCTGCAGCACGCGCACGTCCGCGAGCGGATCGCCGGCCACGACGACGAGATCGGCGCGCTTGGCCTTCTCGACGGTGCCGATCTCTCGCGCGAGCCCCAGGCACTCCGCGGCCACGCTCGTCGCGGCCTGAATCGCCTGCATCGGTGTGAGTCCGGCGGCGACCAGGTGCTGCAGCTCGGCGGCGTTCGGCGGATGGCCGTGGCCGCCGGCGTCGGTGCCCGCCACGACGCGCACGCCGGCCGCCAGCGCGCGCTGAATGCTGGCGAGGTGATGCTCCCGCAGGGCGCGCGAGCGCTCACGGACGTGCGGCGCCTTCGATTCGCTGTGGTAGGTGTACACGGTGAGCGTCGGGACGAAGAACGTACGCCGCTCGGCCATCATCGGGATGAGCTCGGGATCCTCGTCGAGATAGCAGCCGTGCTCGATGGAGTCCATACCGGCCTCGAGCGCCAGGCGCAGACCGGGTCCGCCGAGCGCGTGGCACATCACCTTGCGGCCCTGCGCGTGCGCCTCGTCCACCAGCGCGTGCATCTCGTCGGCGTCGAACGCGGGATCCTTGGGGCCGTGCCCGGCGCGCGAGCTGGCGCCGCCGGTCGTCGCGCACTTGATGACGTCGGCGCCCGCGCGAATCATCAGCCGCACGACGCGGCGTACGTCCTCGACCCCGTTGGCGACGCCGCGCGGGAGCGCCGGATCTGCGGGCACGAGGCACTCGTGTCCCGAGGGGCTGATGCGATCACCGATGCCGCCGATGGGCGAGACGATCGCGATCGCGCTCAGCAGGCGCGGCCCACGGAGCAGTCCCTCGTCGATGGCCGCGCGGAAGCCGGCATCGAGGCCGCCGGCGTCGCGAATCGTGGTGTACCCCATGCCGAGCGTCTGCTCGATCACGTGCGCGGTGCGCAGATGGCGCGTGCTGCCGGGCTCGTTCAGTTCCCAGCGGCTGGCCAGCTCGTAGCCGTGGAAGGCGAGGTGGTCGTGGCAGTCGATGAGGCCCGGCAGGACCGTCATGCCGGCCACGTCGACGACCTCAGCGCTCGACGGCCAGGTGGCGGCGGCGCCGGTCGTGATCGCGTCGACGCGGCCGTCCTGGATGACGATCGTCGCGTCATGCACCGGCGCGCGTCCGGTGCCGTCGATCAGTGTGCCGCCGCGCAGGATCAGCATGGCGCTCATGTCAGCACCTCCGATAGGCAGGCGAGTATACGCCGCGACTCGTCAGCTGCCGCGTAGCCGGGGATCGAGCGCGTCGCGCAGCCCGTCGCCGACGAGGTTGAACGCGAGCACGGCCAGCATGATCGCGAGCCCCGGCACCGTCGCCACGTGCGGCGCCACCAGCAGCACGTCGCGCCCGGTTGAGACCATCAGACCCCACGACGCCGTGGGCGGCTGCACGCCGAGACCAAGGAACGACAGCGCCGCCTCGAGCAGGATCGCGTTGGCCATGAAGAGCGTCGCGTACACGATGAGGCCCGGGATGATGTTCGGCAGAATGTGACGCCGGAGCAGGGCGACGGCCGGCGAGCCGAGCGCGCGCGCCGCGCCCACGTATTCCGTTTCCCGCAGGGCCAGCACCGAGCCGCGCACGATGCGCGTGACGGTCGGGACGCCCCAGACCCCCACCGCGATGGTCGTGTTCACCGCGCCCGGACCAAGCATGGCCACGATCGCGAGCGCGAGCAGAAGATACGGAAAGGCGAGCAGGATCTCGACCGCGCGCATCAGGACGGCGTCGATCCAGCCACCGCTGAACCCGGCGAGCGTGCCGAGGACAAGACCGCCGGCGAGCGCGATCAGCATCGACAGGACCCCGACCAGCAGTGCGACGCGCGAGCCGTAGATCACGCGCGAGAGGATGTCGCGACCAAACTCGTCGGCGCCGAGCAGGTATTTCGCGCCGGGCCGCGTACGCTTCTCGATCAGGCTCTGTCGGGCGGGATCGAGCGGCGCGAGCCACGGGGCCAGCAGCGCGCTCAACGCCAGCACGACCACCAGCGCCAGACCGAGCAGCGCCAGCCGATTACGGCAGAACCGCGACCACGCCGTCATTGGATCTGCCGTCGGGACGGCTTCACAGGGTTCCGCCGCACGACGTTCGGGCAGAGAACGCGCGAGATCATCCTTGCTTGCTCACGCGAGGGTCGAGCAGGCCGTAGGAGAGATCGACGAGCAGGTTGATGACGATGAACGCGAGCGCGAAGAGCAGCACGGCGCCCTGCAGCAGGATGTAATCACGCGCAAAGATCGCCTTGACCATCAGCCTGCCGAGGCCCGGCCACGCGAAGACCGTCTCGGTCAGGACGGCGCCGCCCATGAGCTGGCCCGACTGCAGTCCGAGCAGCGTGATGATCGGGATGAAGGCGTTGCGCAGCGCGTGCTTGCCCAGCACCCACGTCTCGCCTACGCCCTTGGCGCGCGCCGTCCGGACGTAGTCCTCGCCGAGCACATCGAGCACGGCCGAGCGGGTCATGCGCGCGATCATCGCCACCGAGGGCAGCGACAGCGTGACGGCCGGCAGCACGAGATGTGCGAGCGAGCCCGCGCCCCCCACGGGAAGCCAGTTGAGCCAGAGCGAGAAGACGACGATCAGCACCAGGCCCGTCCAGAAGATCGGCATCGACAGGCCGAACAGCGAGCCCAGCCGCGCGAGCGCGTCGAACA
>JBKOZH010000248.1:0-3976 GCA_046725765.1 Candidatus Methylomirabilota bacterium
ACGATGATGCCGTCGACCGCCTGGAAGGCCTGGATGAACTCGTCGGCCATCAGCATGAACGTGGCGCCGATCCGATCGGCCATGCCGGCTGCGGCCGGGCCGGCCACCATCGTCGTCACCGAGAGCACCACCGCCAGCGCCGCGACGACCCCGCGCCGCATCAGCCTGCGCCGCATCAGAAGGTCACCGCGGGCTGGTGCACGCCGAAGACCGCGCGCAGGCGGTCGCAGATCTCCCCGAGCGTGACCGACTGCTCGACCGCCTCCACCATCAGGGGCACGAGATTGGTGCGGCCGCGAGCCGCAGCTTCGAGCGCGTCCAGCGCGCGTGCCGCCCGCGATGCGTCGCGCGTCTTGCGGACGCGGGCCACGCGCTCGGCGAGCGCCTCGCTCACTCCGGGATCGACGGCGAAGAGCGCCGCCGGCGGCTCGTCGTCCGTCACGAACTCGTTGACGCCGACGACGATGCGCCGCTTGTCCTCGACCTCCCGCTGCCAGCGGTAGGCGGCGTCCTGGATCTCGCGCTGCATGAAAGCGATGGCGTGCACGGCACCTCCCTGGTCGTCGATGCGCCGGATGTAGTCCTCGGCGGCCGCTTCGATATCACGGGTCAGACGCTCGACGGCAAACGAGCCGCCGAGCGGGTCGACAGTATCCGCCACGCCCGACTCGTGGGCGAGAATCTGCTGCGTGCGCAGCGCGATGCGCACCGCGCGCTCGGTGGGCAGCGCCAGCGCCTCATCCATCGAGTTGGTGTGCAGCGACTGGCAGCCGCCGAGCACCGCGGCCAGCGCCTGCACGGTCACCCGCACGATGTTGTTCTCCGGCTGCTGCGCGGTCAGCATGCTGCCGGCGGTCTGAGCGTGGAAGCGCAGCGTCTGCGAGCGCGGATCGCGCGCGCCGAACCGCTCGCGCATGATGCGAGCCCACAGCCGTCGCGCCGCACGGAACTTCGCGACCTCCTCGATCAGATCGTTGTGCGCGTTGAAGAAGAACGACAGCTGCGGGGCGAAGGCGTCGACGGCCAGCCCCGCGGCGCGGGCGGCCTCGACGTAGGCGACGCCGTTCGCCAGCGTGAAGGCGACCTCCTGCACGGCCGTGCAGCCCGCCTCTCGCACGTGATAGCCCGAGATCGAGATCGTGTTCCACTTCGGGACCGTCTCGCGGCAGTACGCGAACACGTCAGTGATGAGCCGCATCGAGGGTCCGGGCGGGAAGATGTACGTGCCGCGGGCGATATACTCCTTCAGGATGTCGTTCTGCGTCGTGCCGGACAGCTTCGCCGGTGCGACCCCCTGCCGGTGCGCGACCGCCACGTAGAGGGCCAACAAGATCGCCGCGGTCGCATTGATCGTCATCGACGTGGAGACACGATCGAGCGGAATCCCCTCGAACAGGTCCTGCATGTCCTCGAGGGAGGCGATCGAGACGCCCACCTTGCCGACCTCGCCGCGCGCGATCGGCGCGTCGGGATCGTGGCCCATCTGCGTGGGCAGGTCGAAGGCGACGGAGAGGCCGGTCTGGCCCTGGTCGAGCAGGAAGCGATAGCGCTTGTTGGTCTCCGCGGCCGAGCCGAAGCCCGCGTACTGGCGCATCGTCCACAGCCGCGAGCGATAGCCGCTCGGGTGGATGCCCCGCGTGAACGGAAACTCGCCGGGCGCCTCGCGGCCCGCCTCGGCGTCCACGTCGGCCGCGCCGTAGACGCGCTTGACCGGCTCGCCCCAGGAGGTCACCGGCTCGCGCTCGCTGCCGCTCATCGGAAACTCCTCACAGCGGAATGTTGCCGTGCTTCCTCGGAGGGTTGGCGTCGCGCTTCGTCTTCAACATCGCGAGCGCGGCGCAGAGGCGTGCGCGTGTGTCGCGCGGCTCGATCACCTCGTCCACGTAGCCGCGCTCGGCGGCCACGTACGGGTTCGCGAACTTCTCGCGATACTCGCGGATGCGCGCCTCCCGGAACGCCGCGGCATCGCCCGCCTCCTCCAGCTCGCGCCGGTAGAGGATGTTGACGGCGCCCTCCGGGCCCATGACCGCGATCTCCGCCATCGGGAACGCGAAGTTCGCGTCGCCGCGGATGTGCTTGGACGACATGACGTCGTACGCGCCGCCGTACGCCTTGCGCGTGATCACGGTGAGCTTGGGCACCGTGGCCTCGCAGTACGCGTAGAGCAGCTTCGCGCCGTGCTTGATGATGCCCCCGAACTCCTGCGCGGTGCCGGGCAGGAAGCCGGGCACGTCGACGAAGGTCACCAGCGGCACGTTGAAGCAGTCGCAGAAGCGGACGAACCGCGCGGCCTTCACCGAGGCCGCGATGTCGAGACAGCCCGCCAGGTGCGCCGGCTGGTTCGCCACGATGCCGACCGGACGGCCGCCGAGCCGGCCGAAGCCGACGACGATGTTCGGCGCGAACGTCGGATGCACCTCGAAGAAATACCGGTCGTCGAGCACCGCGCGCACGATGTCCTTCATGTCGTACGGCTTGTTCGGCTGCGCGGGCACGATCGACTGCAGCGCGTCGTCGCGCCGGTCGGGCGGATCCTGCGTCGGGCGCAGGGGCGGGTCCTCGAGGTTGTTCTGCGGCAGGAAGGTCAGCAGCTCGCGGATCAGCGCCAGGCACTCCTCCTCGCTGTCGGCCGCGAAGTGCGCGACGCCGGACGTCGTGCCGTGCGTGGTGGCGCCGCCGAGGTCCTCCGCGCTGACGCTCTCGTGGGTGACCGCTTTGATCACGTCGGGGCCGGTCACGAACATATACGAGGTGTTCTTGACCATGAACACGAAGTCCGTGATGGCCGGCGAGTACACCGCGCCGCCCGCGCACGGCCCCATGATCGCCGAGATCTGCGGCACGACGCCCGAGGCCAGGGTGTTGCGGAGGAAGATGTCGGCGTACCCGCCGAGGGAGGCGACGCCGTCCTGGATGCGCGCGCCGCCCGAGTCGTTCAGCCCGATCACGGGCGCGCCCGTCTTCATCGCGAGGTCCATGATCTTGCAGATCTTCCGCGCGTACGCCTCGGAGAGCGAGCCGCCGAAGACCGTGAAGTCCTGGGCGAAGACGAACACCGGACGCCCGTGGATGCGCCCGGAGCCGGTGACGACCCCGTCGCCGGGGATGCGCTGCTCGGCCATGTCGAAGTCGTGCGTCTGATGGACGACGAATCGGTCGACCTCGAGAAACGAGCCGGGGTCGAGCAGCAGCTCGAGCCGCTCGCGCGCCGTCTTCTTGCCGGCTTTGTGCTGGCGGCGGATGCGCTCCTCGCCCCCGCCGAGCTCGGCTGCGCGATTGCGCCGCCGCAGCTCCTCGAGGCGCTCGTCGGGCGACATGGGTCAGATTATAATTCAGTCCCCGATGCAACCCTGGGCCCAGGCGGTGCTGGTGGCATGCGTGGTCCTCTTGACGGCGGCGGTCGTGCCCACCCTGCTGGCACTGCGACGCACGGTCCGGCGTGCTGAGACGGTGCTCACGATCGTCGAGCAGGAGCTGCGGCCGCTCATCGGCCAGGCCCATGCCCTCACGGACGACGTGCGGACGCTCACGCGTGAAGCCAAGGACGAGATCGAGCGCGTGGGCGAGGTGACCGAACGCGTGAACGCCGTGGCCGACGGCGTCGGGCGCGTCGTCAGCGGACTGGCCGGATTCGCACGCGCCGGCCAGCTCGTCGGCGTCGCGGCCGGACTCAAGCGAGGCTTCGACGTCTTCGTGGCCCGGCTTTCGAAGGAGCAAGGAGACCATCATGGCGGATGACCGAAACGACGCGGCAGGCTATCTCGGCTGGTTCTTTCTCGGCGGCATCATCGGTGCCGCCTCGGCGCTCATGCTCACGACGAAGAGCGGGCGCGAAATACGCGATCAGCTGATGGAGCGCGGCGGCGAGTTCGCGCGCCGCGCCCAGGAAATGGCCACCGACGCGCAGGGCCGCGCCGGCGACTGGCTCGACAAGAGCCGCGAGGTCTTCGAGGAGCAGACGCAGCGGCTCATGAGC